>DASRZR010000420.1:0-14767 GCA_035686185.1 Spirochaetia bacterium
CGCCGCGATTTCTCCCGCGGGAGGCGCGGTGGTACCTGATGAACATCGGCGCCCCGGAGCTCGCCCGCGTGTTCGAGATCGAGAAGCCAGACGTGGTCAATCACCACGCGGCGCAGATCTCCGTCACCATCTCCACCCGTGATCCCCTCCGGGATGCCCAGGCGAACGCGCTCGGCCTCCTGAACGTCCTGGAGTGCAGCCGCGCGGCCGGCGTGAAGAAGGTCATCTTCATCTCCTCCGGCGGCGCGATGTACGGAGAGGCCCACGGCGCGCGGCTGAAGGAAGACCACCCGCCCTCCCCGCTGTCCCCCTACGCCATCCACAAGATGCTCGGCGAGCACTACGTGCGCTTCTACGGCGCGCAGCACGGCATGGACTGGACCGTGCTGAGATACGCGAACGTCTACGGCCCCCGGCAGAACCCCGCCGGAGAGGCCGGGGTAGTGGCGATCTTCATCTCCAAGGTACTGGCCGGCGAAGTCCCGGTGGTCAACGCGTTCCCCGACGAGCCGGACGGGATGATGCGGGACTACGTGTACGTGGAGGACTGCGCGCGCGCCAACGTGCTCGCGCTGGACACGGGCAGCCGGGAGGCGCTGAACATCGCCTCCTCCCGGGAGGTGAGGACCCGGGAGCTGCTGGCCGCCATCTGCCGGATCACGGGCCGGGAGCTGAAGTACACGCGCGGGGGACCGCGGCCCGGGGACATCCGCTCCAGCCTCCTGGACAACTCGCGCGCCGCCCAGGTGCTGGGCTGGAAGCCGCAGTTCTCCCTGGAGGATGGGCTGGCCCGCACCGTGTCCTTCTTCGGCGCTTCCCATGCCTGACGCCAGCCAGTCCGAGATCGGCATCCTGCCGTGCCCCGGCGGACAGGAGTTCGCCCAGTCGGTGTTCTCCCACCTGCAGTCCATCACCGTGGAGAAGATGGAGGAGCGGGCGCGCGCGCTGGGACGCCTGTACAACCTGCCGCGGGCGGAGATCATCCGCCAGATCAACCTGACCTCGGACGTGCAGCTTTCCTCGGGTGACCTGGACGAGCCGGTGGACCAGCACCGGCCGCGCAACTCGCTGGTCCCCGCCAAGTACACGCGCTTCCCCAACGGCGAGTTCAAGACGGAGATCCTCTCCTCGGTCCGCAACACGGACATCTACATCGTGCAGGACGTGGCCAACCGCTATCCCATCCCGTTCCACAAGAACGAGCCGGCCCGGATCCTCACGGTGAATGACCACCTGTTCTGCCTGCTCATGACGGTGGACGCCGCGCTGCAGGCCGGGGCGCTGCAGGTCACGGTGATCCTTCCCACGTTCCCGTACTCCCGCCAGCACAAGAAGAAAGGGCGGGAGAGCCTGTCCGCCGCCCGGGTGGGCCAGATGCTGGAGTACTTCGGCGTGACGCGCCTGATCACGCTGGATATCCACTCCAAGGAGATAGAGAACTGCTTCAACCGCCTGCGGCTGGAGAACCTGCACGGCGCCTACCAGATCCTGAAGACCCTTGCCACGGTGACGGACCTGAAGGACGAGCGGCTCATGGTGGTGGCACCGGACACCGGGGCGGTGGAGCGCAGCAAGTTCTACGCCTCCATCCTGGGGCGGCCGCTGGGCATGCTGTACAAGGAGCGGGACTACTCCCGGGTGGCCCAGAGCGCGGAGCGGGGCAACATCACGGACATGAAGCTGCTGGGGTCCGTGAAGGACCGCATCGTGTTCCTGAGCGATGACATGCTGGGCACCGGCGGCACGCTCATCAAGGCGATGCGCGTGCTGCGGGACGCGGGCGCGGTGCAGGTGATCTGCGCGGTGAGCCTGCCGTTCTTCACGACGCCGGAGACCGTGGAGACCTTCCAGAAGGCCTACAATGACGGCCTGTTCACCCGGATCATCGGGACGAACGCCGTATACCACGACGAGACGCTGCTGGGAAGGGAATGGTACCTGAGCGCGGACATCACCGCGCTGTTCGCCCGGACCGTCTACCGGTTGCACTACAACCGGAGCCTGAGCTCGCTGCTGGATGACCGCAGCGTGATCAAGGACCTGCTGAAACGCTCCTAGGGTTGCGGGGACGCGGCGCCACGCCGGGCTCTCCGAGGCCGGCCTGTCCGTCCGTGGCCAGCAGCCGGTCCAGCTCCCGCTCCATGTCCGAAAGGATGTCCTGGAGGTTGCGCAGGCGGTGGAGGTAGTCCTGGTCCGCCGGGGGCGCGCCGTCACCGGCGTCCTCTTCCACGAGCACGGGAAGGTCAGCCCCGCGCGGGGAGAGATCCCGCGGCATGTCCGCCGGACGGTCACCGAACAGCAGTCGCTCGGCGCCGGCCACGGACAGACGCTCCTCCTCGTCCCCGAACTCGTAGCCGCAGTGCGGGCAGTACTCGAAAGCGCGGTCCACACGCTTGCCGCAGAAGAGGCAGGACTTCAGCTCCCCCATGGCCTCAAGTATAGTCGGGCCCCCGGGGTTTGCAAGAAAATCGCCGCTACTTCAGCTTCAGGATGTCCTCGATCTGCCCCAGCAGCTCGTCGATGTCGGACATCTGCAGGTCTCCCATGTGGGCGATGCGGAACGTCTGCTCCTTCAGCTTGCCGTAGCCGTTGGACAGCGTCAGGCCGCGCTTGCCCAGCTCCTTGTTCAGGTCCGCCACCGAGATCCCGCGCGTGTTCTTGATGCACGTCACGGTGCGGGAGGCGTACTTCTCCACGGGGTACAACGCGAAGTGCTTCTTCGCCCAGTCCTGGACGCGCGTTGCCATGGCGTCGTGCCGGGCAAACCGCGCCTCCATCCCCTCGTTCAGGATCCGGTCCATCTGCAGGTCAAGGGCGAACATGTGGGAGAGGCTCATCGTGGAAGGGTACTGGAAGTTCTTGTCCCGGATGAAGGACAGGAGCTGCAGGAGGTCGAAGTAGTAGCCGCGGTTGCTCACCTTCTTCGCGCGCTCCTCCGCCTTGGCGGAGAACGTGCAGAGGCTGAGCCCGGGCGGGAGCCCGAGGCACTTCTGGCTGGAGGTCACCATCACATCGATTCCCAGGCCCTTCACGTCCACCTTCATGCCGGCGAATGACGACACCGCGTCAATGCACCAGACTACGTCCGGGTACTTGCGGAACACCGGGGCAAGCTCCTCCAGGTGGTTCATCACGCCGGTGGAGGTCTCACTGTGCGTGAGCGTGGCCAGGTCGTACTTTCCCGTGGACAGGTACTTCTCCACCATGTCCGGCGTCACGCCGGTGCCCCACTCCACCTCGTGCTTGTCCGACGGCACGTTGTTGCCCTGGGCGATCTCATGCCAGCGGTTGCCGAAGGTGCCCACGGAGAAGACGATGGCGCGCTTGGCCGTACAGCACCGGATGGCCCCCTCCATGAGCCCGCTTCCCGAGGAGGCGGAGAACAGGATGGGGTCCGAGGTGAAGGCCAGCTTCTGGACCTTCTCGGTCACTCTCTTCTGCAGCTCGGAGTACTCTCCGCTCCGGTGTCCGATCATCGGCTTCGACATCGCCGAAAGAACGTCGGGGTGGACCTCGATCGGTCCGGGAATGAACAGCTTCTTGTGGCCCATGAGCACCTCTCTATGGTGTTTAGGTTTGCATAATCATACGGATGATGGAAAAAGAGTCAAGCACATATCGTGAATGAATTCTCAATAAAAACCCCGCTCCAGCTCCTCGAGTAGCGCGGGCGGATACGGAACGCCAGTGAACGCCTGGAACTGCAACGCCGCCTGCGCCAGCAGCATCTGCCGGCCATACACCACCCGGCAGCCGGCCGCGAGCGCACGGCGCACGAACGGGGTCTGCGCCGGCGCGTACACCAGCTCGTAGACCAACTCGCGCCCGGTGAAGCGCAGCCCCGGCACCGGGTCATCGGCATCATGCGGCCTCATCCCCACGCTCGTAGTCTGGACGATGAGATCTGCGGCCTCCCCCGCGCGGATGCCCTCCTGGTCCAGGCCGGCTGACTCACCACCGAGATCCGTCGTAAGCGTCCGACCCGCTTCCGGGGTCCGGTTGAGCACCAGGACCTTTGCCCCGGCCCCGCGCAAGCCGTACACCACGGACCTGGCCGCGCCCCCCGCCCCGATCACCGTTGCGCGAAGCCCGGCCGGAATGCTTCCCCCGAGCGCGGCGGAAAGCGGCGCCAGGAAACCCGGCACATCGGTGTTCAGCCCCGTCCAGGCGCCCTGGCCGGAGGCGCGCACGAGCGTGTTGCACGCGCCCACGGCCCTCACGGATTCATCCGGACGCACGTGAGAGCCCAACACGGCCTTCTTGTGGGGGACCGTGACGGAAAGACCGCGGACCTCCAGCCGGTCCGCGATGCCCCAGAGGCTGTCTATGTCCGGCACCTGCAGCGGAACGTACACCGCATCCAGACCGGTCTCATCGAACGCTCTGTTGTGGATCCAGGGCGACTTCGAGTGCATGACCGGGTTGCCCACCACGCCGTACAGCGCGGTGGAGGGACCGACGGACCGAAACCGGTAGGTCTCCTCCAGCGTACGCGGCGTCACGTGGCCCGGCGCCACGGCCTCCTCCGTCGGAGAAGCGTAGCACCATGCCGAGCCCAGCCGGCCGGCCAGCACGCGCGTGGCAAACCCGATGTCTCCCATGCCGAGCACGACGCGAAGTGATGACCCGCGCGGCTCGCACGCATCCAGCACTTCCGCCAGCTCGCGCGCGCTGCGAGGAGTCACCGCTGCCTTCACGATCTCGTCTGGACCGCGGGCCATGGAGCGCACGCGCGCGGCAAGCCCGGCCGGAACACCGCGCGTGTCGTGCAGGGACCGCACGATCCGAGTGCCAGCCGCGCGCGCGGCCCGGTCCACGCCCGGGGCCTGGAGGTCCTCCTCCAGGTCCACGTACGTGAAGCCTCCCGCCAGCAGGCGCGTGAGCAGCGCTGCCCGGTCCGTCTCGGGGCCGGCGTAGCGGCCGCCGTCCACGGTGCGGCGCACGGTGAGAATGGCGGGCAGGCCGGTCAGGCCGGGAAACCGCGCGGCGGCCGCGGCCTCCTCCGGCAGCAGGTGGTCCACCCGCAGCTCCGCGATGTCCACCCGGTCCCGCCACGGCCGCAGTGCCCGCAGGCACTCATCGAGCGTGGAGTGAGCGAGCACGAGACAGATGGAAGCGCTGCCGCTCAATAGTCGCTCCGGTAGACGTAGATGTCCGTCACGGAGCTTCCGGCAAACACCAGGCGGACGCGGATCGGGAAGCTCGTCCCATCCAGGTCGAAGTACAGGGAGTCCCCGCTCTCCACCAGCGGCCGCTCGGGCACGACCGCCTGCACCTCGGCGCGGCTCATGCCCAGGGACACGCCGTGCACCACCGCGGTGGCGCGCCGATCGTAGCGCACCTGCCAGACCCGGTCCTTGTACCAGAACAGGTAACTGTGATCGGGATAATAGAAGACAACGTCGTCCTGGGACTCGTCGGCGCCGCGATACGTGAACATGCTCTGCGGGAGCCCCAGCTCGGTGACCACGGACGTCAGGCTCATGCCGATCACCCGCGTTGCCTCCATGCTGTCCGCGTGCAACGGCCCCGCGGCGACGGCGGCGAACAGCAGCAGGGCGGGCAGGAGGCGGTGTCTCATGGGAGCGGAGTCTACTCACAAACGGCCAAAAGAGGTAGTCTCGGCCCATCCATGATCGCCACCGTGGTCAACGCGCTCGCCGTCATTGCCGGTTCCCTGCTCGGCCTTCTTCTCCATGGCCGGATCAAGGAATCCTTCAAGACCGTTGTCTACGTGGGCGCCGGGGTGACAAGCCTCATCATTGGAATCCAGATGGCCATGAGCACGCAGAAGATCGTGTTCCTCGCGCTCTCCATGCTCATCGGTGGAATCCTGGGCACGTGGTGGCGGATAGAGGACGGCATCATGGCGCTCGGAGAGACGCTGAAGCGCGCGTTCATCCGCGGGGACCACGGCAAGGATTTCGCGTTCGGGTTCCTGAACGCCTCCGTGCTGTTCTGCGTGGGGGCCATGGCGCTCGTGGGATCGTTCAAGGCGGGAACCGAGCACAACTACGACCTGATCTTCACGAAGTCCGTCATGGACGGCTTCATGTCCATCGTGTTCACGGCCGCCATGGGGATCGGCGTGGCGTTCTCCGCGCTGTCCGTGTTCGTCTACCAGGGCCTGCTCACCGTGGCCGCCTCGGGGCTGCAGCCCTGGGTGAGCCCGGAGATGCTGCGGGAGCTGACCGGCGTGGGCGGGGCGCTGGTGATCATGATCGGGATCAACCTGCTGGGCATCGCCAAGCTGAAGACGGCGAACTTCCTGCCGGCCCTCCTGCTCATCGTGCTGGCTGTCCTGGGTGAAGGATTCGCCACGTCCCACCACTGGTTCGGATTGTAGGGCGTTTCCCGGTCCGTCCGCCGGCGTGCCGCGGGGTCGCGCTACGCCCACTTCACGAAGCCGGGCAGGAACGGGTGCACCAGGCCCGCGTGCCGCGGGAGGATGCGCACCGTGTAGCCCTGCCGGCCCGTGCGGTCACAGGTGACCTTCGCGCAGTGAAGCGAGAACCGCCCGTCGGTCCCGCACGGGCTCATCTCCAGGCGCCGGGGCTCCTCGATCTCTCCCTGTGACGAGAGCGGCCCGTAGTACAGCTCCACCCCGAGGTCCTCCGGGGGCAGGTCGGCCAGGAAGAGGCGCGCCTGCACGCTGATCTCGTCTCCCACGGACACGATCCGGTCCGACGAGGAAGTGATCTCCTCGATGCGGATGGCGTCCCAGCTTTTTCGAAGCCGCGCCAGGTAGGAAGCGGTGTCCTTGCACAGCTCGCAGCTCTTCTTCGCGAGCCGCTGCGCGTTGGCCATGGCCGGGGCGTAGAAGCTGCCGGTGTATTCCAGCAGCATGCGGTGCGTGCTGAACCTCTTTCCCACCTCCCGCATGGACTCCTTCATCCGGCGGATCCATTCCCGGGGAAGGCCATCCATGCCGCGCGCGTAGAACAGCGGGATGATCTCGCGCTCCAGCAGGTCGTACAGCGCCGCGCTCTCCACCTCGTCCTGCAGCCCGTGATCCTCGTATTCCTCTCCGCGGCCGATGGCCCACCCGATGTGAGTGGAATACGCCTCGTCCCACCACCCGTCCAGGATGGAGACGTTCAGCGTGCCGTTCATGGCCGCCTTCATGCCGCTGGTGCCGCTGGCCTCCAGCGGACGCCGGGGCGTGTTCAGCCACAGGTCGCTGCCGGAGGTGAGGTAGCGGGACATCGTCATGTCGTAGTCTTCCAGGAACACGATGCGGCTTGCCACGCGCGGGTCACTGGCGAAGTGCACGAGCTTCTTGATGATCTCCTTGCCGGTCATGTCGTGCGGGTGGGCCTTGCCGGCAAAAATGAGCTGGATGGGCCGCTCGGAGTCCGTGAGCAGGCGCACCAGGCGGTCCGGGTCCGAGAGCAGCAGGTCGGCGCGCTTGTAGGAGGCGAACCGCCGGGCAAAGCTGATGGTCAGCGTGTACGGGGACAGCGCGTCGGAGCTCCGCGCCAGCTCGCTGTTCGTGACGCCGCGCCGCGCCAGTTGCTGCTGGAGACGGAACCGGGCGAACGCCACCATGCGCTCCCGGCGCCGCTCGTGCGTGCGCCACAGCTCCTCGTCAGACACCCGGTCGATGCGGTCCCAGATGTCGGGATTCGTCGGGTTGTCGTGGAAGTCCGGGCCGAAGAAGCGGTCCAGCAGGTCGATCATGTCGTGCGTGATCCACGAGCGAGGGTGCACGCCGTTGGTGATGTGCGTGATCGGGACCTCGTCCAGCGGCAGCGCCGGCCAGATCCGCCTCCACATGGAACGGGACACCGAGCCGTGCAGCCGGCTCACCCCGTTGTTGTACGCGGAGAGGCGCAGCGCGAGCACCGTCAGGCAGAACTCCTCTCCGTCGTTGTTCGGGTCTTCCCGGCCGAGGGCCAGGAAGTCCTTCCAGGAGAGCCCCAGCTCGCGCGCCGTGGAGGCGAAGTACTTCTCCATGAGCCCCGGGTCGAACCGCTCGTTGCCGGCGGGTACCGGCGTGTGCGTGGTGAACACGTTCGTGGACCACACGCAGTGCCAAGCCTCGTCAAAGGACAGCTTCGTCTCCGCCATGAGCTGCCGGATCCGCTCCAGGCCGAGGAACGCGGAGTGCCCCTCGTTCATGTGCATGCAGGACACCCTGACTCCCAGCGTTTCCAGCGCGCGGATGCCGCCGATGCCCAGCAGGATCTCCTGCTGTATGCGCGTCTCCCGGTCCCCCCCGTACAGGGAGGCCGTGATCAGCCGCAGCGGCTCGGGGTTCGCCTCGATGTTCGTATCCAGCAGGTACAGGGAGTTGCGGCCTACCGCGACCTTCCAGATCTCCGCCTTGACCGCCTGGGGGCCCATCTCCACCGTCACGGACACCGGGGCGCCCCGCGCGTCCCGGCACAGCGTCACGGGCATGTTGTACCAGTCGTTCTCCGGGTAGGATTCCTGCTGGAAGCCATCCATGTTCAGGTACTGCTGGAAGTAGCCCTGGCGGTATAGCAGGCCCACGCCCACCAGCGGGAGCCCGAGGTCGGAGGAGGTCTTCAGGTGGTCTCCGGACAGCATGCCCAGGCCGCCGGAGTACACCGGCAGGGCCACGTCCAGGCCGTACTCCATGGAGAAGTACGCGATGGCCGCGTCCGTGGGCCCCTTGTACCAGCGCTCACTGCCGAGGTACCGCTGGAACTTGGTCCACACGGCGTCCAGCGCCGCGAGGAACGAGTCATCCCGCGCCGCCTGCTCCAACTTCTCCTGCGGCACCATTCCCAGCATCCTCACCGGGTTCTGCCGGGAGGCGAGCCACGCGTCGTAGTCCAGGCGCATGAACAGCATGATCGCTTCGTAATTCCAGCTTATCCAGAGGTTGTGCGCCAGCTCGTGCAGCGTCTTCAGGCGCTCCGGGATGTTCGGTTTCACGGTGAAGGCCAGGAGTCCCATGCTGGCAAGGGTAAGGTAAAAGTCGCGGGCTGTACAGTGACAGCGTGCGGCGGTACATTCCCCGGACATGGGCATCTTCAAGTCCTACGACATCCGCGGAGTGTTTGGAACGGAATGGGACGGCGCCACGGCGCACGCCATCGGCCGGCACCTGCCGGGCCTTCTGGCCGACGCGGCCGGGAGTGCCGCCGGGCGCAATGGCGCCGCGCCCCGGTTCGTCGTCGGCCGCGACGTTCGCCTCTCCTCGGAGGAGGTCTTCCAGAATCTCGTCGCCGGGCTGACGGAATCCGGCGCGGACGTCCAGGATATCGGCCTGTGTGACACGCCGGCGGTGTACTTCTGCACCGCGCATTTCGAGGCGGACGCCAGCGTGATGATCACCGCCTCCCATAACCCGCCGGAGTACAACGGCCTGAAGGTGTCCCGCCGGATGGCGGTCCCCGTGGGATACGACACGGGGCTCGCCGAGCTGGAGCGCCGCGTGACGTCCGGCTCCCTGCCGGCCGCCGCCCGCTCGCGGGGGACCGTCACCCCGCTGGACATGCGCCCGGCCTACCTCGCGCACCTGGCACGGTTCGCCTCCGATCTTTCCGGGCTGCGGGCCGTGATCGACTGCTCCAACGGCATGGCCGGCCTTTTCCTCCGCGACGTGCTGGCGGGCACGGGGCTCGGCTACACGCTGATGTTCGACGATCCGGACGGCCGTTTCCCGAACCACGCTCCCAACCCGCTCGTGGAGGAGAACCTGGCGGCGCTGAAGCAGCGCGTCAAGGATGAGAAGGCGGACCTGGGGATCTGCTTCGACGGAGACGCCGACCGCGTGATGTTCGTCGACGAGCGCGGCGCGTTCATCTCCCCGGACCTGCTCATCGGGTTCCTCGGCGCGTACTACTTCCGCCTGCACCCGGACCGCCGGTCCGGCTCCAGCCCCGTGGTCACCTACGACGTGCGCTCGTCCCGCGGCGTGGTGGAGTACCTGGAGGCGCTGGGCGCCCGGCCAACGATCTGCAAGGTCGGCCACTCGTTCGCGAAGAAGCTGCTGCGGGACACGGACGGGATCACCGGCGGCGAGCTGGCGGGCCACTACTACTTCCGGGAGAACTTCTACTGCGACTCGGGGATGATCGCCGCCCTCATCGTCATGGAGGTTCTTTCCTCCACGGGAAAGCCGTTCTCCTGGGCCGTGTCGGAGATCGGGCGCTACTGCTTCTCCGGGGAGATCAACTTCACGGTGCCCAACGGCCCGCAGATACTTCAGAAGGTCCGCGCCGACTATCCGCGCGGACGGCTCACGGACCTGGACGGGATCCGGATCGACTTCCCGGGCTGGTGGTTCAACCTGCGCGTGTCCAACACGGAGCCCCTGCTGAGGCTCGTGGTGGAAGCCGCCACCCGTGACGAGCTGGAAACCCGCAAGGCGGAGCTGGTGGAGAAGATCCGGGCCTACGCCCGGGGGTAGCCGGGTCCCCTACTGCGGCGGCACCACGAGCTGCCAGCCCGGGTAGATCAGGTCCGGGTTCTGGATCAGCTTGCGGTTTCGGCGCCACAGGTTGGGCCAGAGGTACGGGTCCCCGTAGATGTCCTTGTATTCCGCGATCCGCCACAGACAGTCCCGCCGGTCCGGGATCAGGCGCACCGTGTACACGCCCTTCACGGCGAAGGACTTGTAGATATCGACGTAGCGCTGGGCTTCGGCAAAGTAGTCCAGGGCCTTCCCGTAGTTTCCGGCGGCTTTCTCCTTCAGCCCCTGGGTCCAGAGGTCACGGGCCTGCTGCAACAGGCTCACCGTGGTGTCATCCGCCATCACCGCCGTGGAGCCGTCCGAGGGGATTGCCATGGAGCCGTTGGTGGACGGCGCGGCGTTCTGCTGCTCCTGCTGCATCATCTGGTCGATCTGCTTCAGGAAGTCCTCGTCCTTCCAGTTCTGCGGCCGGACCACGGTACCATCCTCGGTGACCACCGTAAGCGTGGAGGCATCCACCAGCGCCTTCATGACCTGCTGCTGCATGGCCTCCGCCTTCTGCTTCTGGGCCGCCTGGGAGCTGTCCCGCGCCTCGCGCGCGATGCGGATGGTATCCCGCGCCGCTTCCCGGGCCGCCCCGAAGTTCTCTTCCGCATCGTCCAGCTTGTAGGCCTGCCACGAATCCACGCCCTTGGTGTACAGGGACAGCACCTTGTCCCGCTGGTCCGGGGCGTACTGGTACAGCTCCTCCGACTCCGCCTGCTTCATGAGCTGCTCGGTTTCGTATCTCACCGACTTGACCGCCGCCAGGTGGGTCTCCAGCCGGTTGGCAAGGTCCGTCATGTCTTTCAGCGCCTGGTAGGCTCGGGCCCGGGAGCCCGCGTAGTCCTTGGAGGCGAACAGGGACGCTGCTTCATCGATGCCGCCGGTGGCCTTCTGGAAATCATCCGGCACCCACTTGTCCGCTTCCAGGTCCAGCAGGCGCTTGCGGGCCGCGTCAAGGTTGGCGGCCATCACCTGCTCGGCTTTCTGCACCGAGTTGGAGAACGCAAGGTCCGCCTTGTCCCTGGCCTCCGCCAGCTTCTGCCGGGCCGCGGCGGGGTCCGAGGTGCGGGCGGCTATTCCATCATCCAGCGCCTGGCGGGCCGCCCCGTAGTTGTCCGGATCGAAGTAGTCCGCGTCCACTTCCCGGGCACGGGCCAGGGCGTTGCGGGCGTCCGCCACTTCCTGGTCCGTGATGGGCTGCACGGCGGCCGTCTGGGGGGCGATCGTGTACAGGGCGCTGGTCACACCCGAGTCGGTGAAGGAGGGCTTGATGGCGATGGCGGTGATGGTTTCCGTGCTCGTCACCGAGACGGGGCCGGCGTACAGCGTGCCGTTCGACGCTGAAGGCGTGCTGCCGTCCGTGGTGTAGTAGATCTCGGCGCCATCCGTGGCGCTGGACAACGTGACCGTGGCGGACGCCGGGAAGCTTCCGGCCGGGGGATCGAACTGCACGTCTGCCGCCTTCTGCGCGGCCGCCTGGATGGTGAACGTGGCGCTCACGACGGGCGAATCAGCCCACCCCTTCTTCGTGGCGATGGCCTTGAGGGTCGTGGTGGCGGAAACCGTCACCGGGGAAGAGTAAACGGTCCCCGTGGTTGCCGTGGGTGCCGTGCCGTCCGTTGTGTAGCGGATCTCGGCGCCGTCCGTGGAGGTGGCCATGGCAACCGACTGCGGCGTGGTGTACACGCCCTCCGCGGGCGTGAAGGCCGGACCGGCCACGGTATTCTCCGGTGGCTTGGGGGTGGAGGGGCAGTTCACCAGCACGATGCACACAGCGAAGATGGACGCAAGCCGAGTGAAACGGGCCATGCAGCGCCTCCTCCGTCACGAACGACTGTCTTGCGAAAAGCTTACCAGCGCACTCCGGGGTTGTCAACTCAAACTCGAATTGATAGACTTTTTGGAGGAGGCTGCGCATGAAGAACAGGGTGGTCCTCTCGGTCCTTCTCCTCTTCGCCGCCACGGGTGTCCTGTGGGCGCAGTTCTGGAAGGGCTTCACCGACGAACAGCGTCAGAAGCTCGCGCAATCCTACTGGCTGGCGGGCCACCAGTACCAGGCCGTGGGCCAGAAGGACAAGGGCGGTGACTACATGTCGTTCGCCCGAAGCATCGACCCGGCGCTGGATCCCTCCGCCATCAGTGATCCCACCATGCCGTCCGCCGCGGAACTGCTGGCCCAGGGACGCACCACCACCATCGGGGCGGGCGCGGGCACGGTGCCGTCGGGGTCCTTGAACTCGTTCTTCCTGCGCTTCGCCGCCGCGCTCGCCGGGCGGGATGCCGCCTCCGCCGCCGGCTTCTTTGACGGGTCCTTCTACCTGGCCCGCCTGCCGGGGGAAATGACCCGCGCGGACGCTGAAGGGCAGCTTGCCGCGTACTTCAAGCAGGAGCCCGCGGGAACCAGCAGCCCGTCCACGCTGTACAACCTTGCCACCGCGGTCATCGCCCCCGCCTCGCCGGACATGCAGAAGGCGTGGGGGGAGACCTACACGTATTCCGTCACCGCCGCGGAAGACCATTCCCAGGACGTCGGGTTCTGGGAAGGGAAGCAGCAGTTCTTCATCCACAAGGTGGGGCCGGACTGGTTCATCCTCGCGGAGGGCGCCTCGGCCCCGCCGCTCACGTGGTCTCCGCAGAAGGCAGCGGCCGTGCAAGCCGCGCCGCCGGCAACCGCCACGGACGCGGATGCCCGCGCCGCCGTAACGGACGCGTTCACGGCGTGCATGGACTCGATACTGAAGAAGGACGCGGATGGAGCCCTGGCGCACATGACGGATTCCATCCACTTCCTGCGCCTGCGGCAGACTGTGACCGGCCGCGAGCTGAAGATGACGCTCCAGGGTGACTTCGACAAACCGGGGTTCGGCGGGGAGGCGCTCTCCGACGTGCTGGAGACGGACAGCATCTTCGTGCAGCCGGCGGACAGCCCGGTGCAGGACGTGACGGGTGCCGTGTACGAGCTGAACGTCAGGGCCAAGGCGGACATGACGGACAGCATCCCGTTCTGGTCCCTCTACCAGAAGTACTACTTCGTCCAGGAGGGCAGTTCGTGGCTCATATTCGCCATCCTGTAGGAAACGCCTGGCGCGGTCCGCGGACCGCGCTTTTTTTTGTCCTCGTCCTGGTCCTGGGCGCCGCCGGCTCCCTCGGCGCGTACGCCGCGGATGCCATCGGGAGCGTCACGTACCTGGAGGGCTCCGTGAGCATGGTGCGGGACGGCACCGACATCCCGGACGTACAGATCGGGCAGGACGTGCAGGCCTTTGACGTCGTGAAGACGGCAGACGACGGTGTCGCCGAGATTTCCCTCACCGCGCCGCAGCTCCCCCGGATGACGATCAAGCTCAGCGCCGACACGCAGTTCGCCCTGGAGGTGGCCACGACCGGGGACGGGAAGCTGCAGAGCACCGTCAGCCTCCTGGGCGGCCAGGTGGCGCTGAAGGTGGCAAAGCTCCTGGGCAGCCAGAGCGTGCGCGTGCAGACGGAGTCAGCCGCCATGGGGGTGCGCGGGACCGAGTTCAGCGTCACGGCCGTCTCCACCGGGGACGTGCTCGTGGATTGCGATGAGGGCGCCGTGGCGGTGACCGATGACAAGGGTCGGGAGCTGTCGGCGGCCCCGGGCTCCGTCGTGGAGCAGCGCCCCGGGGAGGCCTACCAGACCGTTCCCGTGGCGCCGGCCGGCCTCGAGCAGTTCCGCGCGCAGTGGCGGGAGCAGCGGCGCCAGTTCCTGGAGGCGAACGCGCTGCGCTTCATCCGCGTCAACGCGGCGCTCTACCGGCAGCTCAGCCGGGAGTTCACCGCCCTGCACCAGGAGCTGGCCCGCAACCAGTCCATCGTGAACAAGTGGGCGTTCGAGGACCGGGCCGGCCAGGTCGGCTCCCGCGTGGAGGTGCTCCGCGAGCGGCGCCTCATGGGGGCGCAGCTTGTCCGGTTGCGCCGCACCGCGTTCCGGCTGGAGCGCGTGGCGTTCCGCCTGGAGCGGCTGCAGGCGCTCCATGACCGCGGAATTGGCGCGGGCAGCCTGGAAGACGGCACCACCACCGCTGTGTTCTTTGCCCAGGTTGCCCGGGAGCGGCAGGACGTTCGGCGCAAGCTCGCGCTCACGCGCTACCTGACGAAGCAGTTCCTGAGGAGGAACGAGGGGCACCTGCCCGAATAGCACAGGTGGGGCCGGACGGCCGCCGCGCTCATCGCAAAAAAAAGGCTGCCCCACCAGCGCCACCTGCGGTGGCCGGGGCAGCCCTTTGTTGTCAGAAAGCTTCCTTAGAATATGGCCTTTTCCGTCTCCAGGTCGAAGAAGTGGATCTTCGTCAGGTCCGGATGGAGGTTGGCCGT
>DASRZR010000421.1:0-3640 GCA_035686185.1 Spirochaetia bacterium
CGGCGCCGGCCGCACGTGCTCGTTCACCATGACGGCCGCGGGGTGCAGAGAGATGGACCGCGTATTCTTCTGGATGTCCAGCATGTGCCCGCCGAGATCGAAGGCGTGGACCTTCCCCACGCGTTCCCCGCCCACCTCGAACAGCTCCTTGCCCTCCTCGAAGGAGGCTTCCTGGTCCGGGAACTGGTAGCGGTGAACGGGAAGACGGGAGGCACCGGGCACCTCTCCCACGAACCTCAGTCCCCCCACCGCCTTGCGCTCCTCCAGCAGCTCCTCCTCGTCCAGCTCGTGGATGCGGAAGAACTCCCACCAGGCGGACTTCTCCTCCCGCCGGAAGTACTCAAGCTGGTTGGCCAGCAGCCAGCGGGCGCGTTCGGCCGGGCCCCACTGGCCGCGGTCTTGCGGCAGTCCGTCCACCAGCCGGTCAAAGACCACCTGGACGTCCGCGGCACGCTCCTCGATGAGCTCGCTCGCCTCCCCGGTCTTGTTTTCCGGCCGCGGGATGGGGAGGCCGGCGCGCTCGTGCTCCGCGCGGCGCTGCTCCAGCCAGTCACGGAGCGCCGCCGTGGAAAGACAGTCGTCCCGGTTGTACGCCTGCACCGACCGACGCGTCTCGTCGGTGATGTCGGCCGGACCCGTGAGCTCCAGGGCGCGCTCCACGGTCCGCAGGGCGGCGCGGGCGGCTGACAGCTCCAGTGACCGCGCGTAGCCGGTGAACGGTTCCAGGTCCTTCAGCGAGTAGCTTTCCACGCTGGCCTGCACGCCGTGGCGCGTTACGGCCAGCAGGTCCACAAAACGCTCACCCCGAAGCAGCGTGTCCAGGTCCGCCTCCCGGGTTCCGTACCGGCCGGCCAGGCGCTTCACGGCTCCCGGCTCGTACGGGGAGTAGTGATAGATGCGCATCCCCGGGTGCTTCCGCCATCTGTCGATGACGAAGTCCATGAAGGCTTCCAGCGCCAGCCGCTCCTGCTCAGGATCCAGGGCCCACAGGGCGCGGTATTCTCGGCGCCCCGCCTCGTCGAACGCAAAACCCAGCAGGTACTCCATGCCGCCGGTCCCCGCGAACGGGTCCGACTCGATGTCGAAGAACACGTCGCCGGCGTCCGGTTCGGGGAGCCGAAAGAAGCCCAGCCCCTCTTCCAGCGGCAGAAGATGGTAGCGCGGCTCGCGGGCCTGCCTTCCCTCGAGCTGGACCTGCGCCTGGGTATGCGCGCGGCCGTAGGCCTCCGGGCTCCCCCGCTGCGGCCGCTCCCGGAAGGGTCGGGGCTCCCGTGCATACTGCTCCAGCGTCTTCACGCCCTGGCGCTGGAGCTCCGCGACATGCAGCGGCCGCAGGCCGGCCACGAGGGACAGTGAGTCATCCTGGTGTCGGCGCGTGTCGCACTCCCGCCACCACCGGCAGGTCTCGCAGTGGGGCACGGGATCCGGATACGTGGATTCCACGGCCGGACCAGAGACCGCCTCCTCCAGCCGTCGGCGGACCATGCGGTAGTACGCCCCGTAGTCAGCAACGCGGAACGTCTCCGGCGCGAAGTCCGGGCCCGGCTTCACGATGTGCATGTGCTCCGGCGCCCTGCCCTGGATGCGCGCCACGAGCTGCGAGTACTGGCAGAGCTGGAGCACCGCGCCGGCGCGCGTCTCCTGCGCGAGCTTCGTGTCCACCACCTCGTAGGACCACGCGCCGAGGTCACTGGGGGAAGCCACCTTGCGCAGCACGTCCGCCCGGCCGTACCACCTGCCGTCCATCAATTCCGCCTGGACGATGACATCCGCGCCGTCCCGCATCGCCTGCACGGCCCGGTCCGCCGGGATCCTGCCGCCGTCCAGCTCCGGGGCCACCACCCGCAGCCCCTGGCCGCGGAGGTGCGCCAGGTAGGCGCGCTCGTGCTCGAAGCCCCGCTGCTGAAGCACCGCGAGCATCGGGTCACGGAAGTTCGGCGCCGCGCGCCGGCCCTCCACCACCGCGCGGTCCAGCTCGGTCAGGTGCCGGCAGGCAAGGTGGTTGGAAACGTCAGTCGCGGCCAGGCGGAGACCGGCGGTGTCCTTGAACATCAGAGGTACTTCCCCAGCGCGTGGATGGCGGACGCCAGCTCCTGCGGGCTGGAGAGCGCTGTACGGAACAGGTCTCCGTTTCTCTCGATCCGGGACGGCGCGTTCATCAGCGTGAAGTCGGACACGCGCAGCTCCCCTTCCAGCTCGTCCCAGGCCAGAGGCATGGACACGGAGGCGGCCTCCACCGGACGCACCACGTAGGGCGGGACGATGGTCTGCTCCCGCCGGTTCTGCAGGAAATCGATGTACACCTTGCCGGCGCGGCGGCTGACCACGCGCTCCACCGTGGCGATGTCCCCGTGGTCGCGGACGACCAGCCGGGCTATGGCCTCGCAGAACATGCGGCTCTGGTTGTACGTGTACCCGGGCTCCAGGGGAATGCACACGTGGAGGCCGCTGGAGCCCGACGTCTTCAGCCACGCCTCGATGCCGATGCCGCGGAGGAGCTTTCCCACCACGCGCGCGATCTTCACCACGTTGCCGAAAGGAGCATCCTTGGGGTCGAGGTCGAGGATGGCCCAGTCCGGGGAGTCGAGGCTTCCCTTGCGGGAGAGCCAGGGATGGATGTCAATGGACCCGGCGTTGACCAGCGCAAGGAGCGTGGCGCGGTCGTTGCACATGCCGTAGAGGGTCGACTCCTCGCCCGGCTTCGCCACGTCGACGGTCTCGCACTGCCCCAGGAGGTCCGGCGGGAGCTGCTTCTGGTAGAAGGACTTGCCGCGGATGCCGTCGGGCCAGCGGTAGAGGTGGAGCGGCCGGTCCTTGAGGTACGGGAGCAGCCACTCGGCTGCCCTGTCGTAGTAGGCGGCGAGGTCCGCCTTCGTGAAGCCCTGCTCGGGCCAGTACACCTTGCGCGGGTTGGAGATGGCGGCAGCGGCCCGGCTCGCCGGGCTTCTCCGGCGCGCCTTCTGCCGTTCCTTCTCGCGCGCGATGCGCAGCGCCGGCTTCAGGGGCGTGACGAGGACCCGCTGCCAGTCATCGGCGGGCCCCGGCGCGTAGGCGCTGTCGGCGCGCTTGCAGATGATGCCCGGCATCCCCGACTCGCGGGCCGCCTCGGCCAGGGCCCTCCCACGCTCCGGCACGGGGTCCACCATGAGGACCCTGCCGGATTCCGGCAGGAGCGATCGCAGGACCGCCTTGCGTTCCCGCAGCGGGAGGCGCCGGAGGTCCCACTCCTCGGCGTAGAGGGCGTCGAACAGGTAGAGGACGGTCTTCTCGGCCCCGGCCTCGAGGTCCGCCTCCAGGGCGGCCTCGGTGGGAGTGCCGTGCCCGTCCATGGCAACGAGGATGCCGTCCAGCACTGCCACCTCTGCCCGGATCTTTCCCAGCGACTTGACGACGGGAGCCACCTTCGGCGTGAGATCTTCCGAGCCCGCCCGCACGCTTATTTTTTCCTCTTCGACACGCACCAGAACGCGGCGGCCGGCGAACAGCGGCTCGAAGAGCCAGTCGGGATCGTCGAAGGCATCGGGACGGTCCGCGGCCTCCCTGCGGACCATGGAGCGGGCCGGCGGCTTTCGCACGGCGCGGGTGAGGTCCGCGGCGCCGAAGAGGTCACTGCCGGAGCCTGCGTAGCGGTCGCGTGTCT
>DASRZR010000422.1:0-4106 GCA_035686185.1 Spirochaetia bacterium
AGCGCCTGAAGGAAGCCGCGGAGAAGGCCAAGATCGAGCTCTCCAGCGCGCAGACCACCACCATCAACCTGCCGTTCATCACCGCGGACCAGTCCGGGCCCCGGCACCTGAACCGCACGCTCACGCGCGCAAAGCTGGAGCAGCTCCTGGACGACCTGTTCGAGAAGACCCGTGGCCCGTGCCTGCAGGCGCTGCGGGACGCGGGGCTTGCCGCCTCCGACATCGACCACGTGATCCTGGTGGGAGGCTCCACGCGCATCCCGGCGGTGCAGGCCATCGTGAGGGACATCTTCGGCAAGGAAGGCAGCAAGGGAGTCAATCCCGATGAGGTGGTGGCCGTCGGCGCCTCCATCCAGGGCGGCATCCTGGGCGGAGAGGTCAAGGACGTGCTGCTGCTGGACGTGACCCCGCTTTCTCTCGGGATCGAGACGCTGGGCGGCGTGTTCACCAAGCTGATTGACCGCAACACCACCATTCCCACGCGCAAGGGTCAGACGTTCTCCACCGCCTCGGACAGCCAGACGGCGGTATCCATCCACGTGCTCCAGGGGGAGCGCGAGATGGCGAGCCAGAACCGGACGCTGGGCCGCTTCGACCTCGTGGGGATTCCCCCCGCGCCGCGCGGCGTGCCGCAGATCGAGGTGACGTTCGATATCGATGCCAACGGCATCGTGCACGTATCCGCCAAGGACCTGGGCACCGGCAAGGAGCAGAAGATCCGCATCGAAAGCTCCTCCGGCCTGTCGGAGGAGGAGATCAAGCGCATGGTGCGGGAGGCGGAGTCCCACGCGGCGGAGGACCGCCGGGACCGGGAGAGGGCGGAGCTTTCCAACGCCGCGGATTCCCTCCTGTACTCCACGGAGAAGTCCCTGCGGGACCTCGGGGACAAGGTGAAGGAATCAGACCGCCAGGCGGCGGAGTCCGCGGCCGCGGAGCTTCGGGCCGCGCTTTCCACCGGGGACCCGGGGCTCATCCGCTCCTGCCTGGACGCCCTTCAGCGCGCCGCCTACGCGCTGGCGGAGGAAGTGTACAAGGACGCCTCCGCGCGAAGCGCTTCCGGCCGCGGTACGGAAAACGGGACTGGCCCGCGGGAGAGCGGCTCGGGTCCCCGGGAGAAGGCCGGCGCGCGCCCGCGCCGCTCTTCCCGTGGGGAAGAGGACGGACCCTCGCGTCCGGAAGACTCCGACTACGAGGTCGTTGAGTAGCCATGGCCAAGCGCGACTTCTACGAGGTGCTCGGCGTTTCCAAGGGCGCCACCAAGGACGAGATCAGGAAGGCCTACCGGCAGCTTGCCATCAAGTACCACCCGGACCGCAACCCGGACAGCAAGGACGCGGAGGAGCGGTTCAAGGAAGCCACGGAGGCGTACGAGATCCTGGCGGATGAGCGCAAGCGCAAGACGTACGACCAGTACGGCTTTGGCGGGCTCAACGGCATGGGCCAGCCCACGGCCCAGGACTTTTCCACGATCTTCCAGGGATTCGAGGACATCTTCGGGGACGTCAGCGGGATCTTCGACTCGTTCTTCGGCGGCGGCACCTCGCGGCGCCGAGGCGCCGGCCGCGCGTACGGCCAGCGCGGGTCGGACCTTCGTTACGACATGGAGATCGGTTTCCTGGAAGCGGCCTTTGGCGCAAAGAAAGAGGTGACCTACGCCCGCGCGGAGCGCTGTGACGCGTGCAAGGGCACCGGCTCGGACAAGGGAAGCGGCCGCAAGCTCTGCCCCACCTGCGGCGGGTCCGGGCAGGTGAGGAGGAGCTCGGGGTTCTTCTCCATCGCTTCCACCTGCCCGAGCTGCGGCGGGGAAGGGGAGATCATTGAGAAACCCTGCGCCGAGTGCCGCGGCGCCGGCACCGTGCGCCGGTCCCGCACCATTACCATCACCATCCCGGCCGGCATCGAGGACGGGAAGCGCCTGAGCCTGGCCGGCCAGGGAGACGCGGGGGTCAACGGCGGGCAGGACGGGGACCTGTACGTGTTCCTCCGGGTCCAGCCCCACGAGAGCTTCGAGCGGGACGGCAAGGACGTGTATTGCGCCATCCCCATCTCCATCACGCAGGCCGCCCTTGGCGCCGAGATCTCCGTGCCCACGCTTGACGGGAAACAGGTCAAGGTGAGTGTGCCTCCCGGCACCCAGAACGGCAGGGTGCTGCGCCTGAAGGCGGAGGGCGTCCCGGAGCTGCACGCGCCCAGCCGGCGCGGAGACCTGTACGTGAAGCTCATGGTGAAGATTCCCACGAAGCTCAACGCGCGCGCCCGGGAGTTGCTGAAGGAGCTGGCTGCCTCCAACGGGGAGGAATCCAGCCCCAAGCCCATCCCGCTCTCGGAGCTGAAACAGCAGTAGCCGGGAAAAAGGAAAGGCCGCTCGATGAGAGCGGCCTTCTTCTTGTGCAGGCTGTGCCCGCGAAAACGCCCGAAGCCTACAGGGCCTTGTACTTGATCCCCACCATGAACGTCAGGGACCAGATCGTGTCCTTGAAGTCGCCGTTCGTCCCGGCGGGGGGCGCCGCCGTGTTCGGCGTGTTGTCCGTCAGCCCCATGTCGAGCTGGACGGCCGGGGACACGGAGACGTTCGGCATGATGGCCACGTCCGCGCCGGCCGTGGCATGGATCCCGTACTCCGTCTTGTTCGTGGTGTCCGAGTTGAACTTGTTGTCCGTGGAGTTTACGAGGCCGAACCCGGGGTTCTGCGGGTCCCAGCTCAGATCGTACTTACCGCTGACGAAGTAGCCGATGAAGCCGCCCAGGTGGGCCGTGAGCTGGACGGACTGGCTCAGTGGATAGCGGGCGACCAGCGAGATCGGGAATATCAGGTAGTTGTACCGTCCGTCCGTCGTCTGGTCGCTGCCAAGGCTGCCGTAGTTCTTCCACGTGCTGTGAGTCGTGAGGTAAGCGTACTCCGCGCCCGCCGCGATCCCCAGGTCAACGGGACCGGCGGTCAGCAGGTAGAGGTCGGCCGAGATGCCGCCCTGGCCTGCCACGCGCGGGATGCCTGTCACGTCACTGTTGTCGGTGGAGCCGAGAGCGAAACCCACACCTCCCTTTGCCTCCACGTCCAGGCCGAGCGCCGCCGCCGCCAGGGGCAGCGCGGCCATGGCAATACCAGCAAGGAGAAGTACGCCGAGTCTCCTGTGCATTTCTTTCCTCCCTGAGAGTGGTCGTTATGCATAGACAGTCTATGCATCGATGGACGATGTTCGCAGGAGGACAAGAAAATGTCAACCCAGCTATTTCGACGCGAAGTACCTCAGGTCCCAGATCGTCTGCTGGGGCTGCTCGGAAACCAGTCCCTGGAGCTTCCCCATCAGGTTCTTGAACACGCCCGTCTCCATGAACGCCCGGGCGCTCTGATTGTCCTCCCAGGTGCCGATGGCCATGGCCCGGGGCCGGGCGGCCAGGAGCTGCATGCGGACGAATCCCTTCTGGGTCTTCGCATGCTCCATGATCTCGTTTTTCCAGGTCTCACAGGCCTGGTCAAAGACCTCGTCCCGGAAGGTGTACAGCATGGTTGCGGTATACATGGCGCCTCCTTTTATAACACAACATTAGCCGAGTCTGCTCGGGAACGGGTTGGAAACGACCGCCCGCTGGCGTACCTTCTATTCCAACGGGAGCGCGCTCCCGCCAGAGTGGAAGGCTGTTTTCTCGCGGGGAAGTTGCTTTTCCTCCTTTTCGGCGCTTCCCCGCCTCTTTCAACCCTTCATGGAAAATGAGCAGACGCCATTGTAGCATGACCGCATGCAAAATGTGGGGTACGTGCTCCTGGCCGTGACCGGGGGCCTGTTCGCCGCGCAGGCGGCCCTGGTTCTCGTGCGAGCGCCTTCGTGCGTGGGTGTCCGGGCGCCGCTCCTCCTCGCCGGGGCGCTCGTGCTTGCCGGCGCGCATCCGCTTCTCCCTTCCGCGGCCTTCAGCGCCGAGCTCGATCTGGTGGGAGTGATCTGGCTGTGCGGGGCGCTCCTGGCCGGCCCGGGGCGACGGCTTGCGGCCTGGGCAGGGACCGGTGCCGCGGCACTGGTCATCCTGGGAGCGGCTCGGCTCCTCGGTCACGGAGCGTCGGCGCCCTACGCCGCCCTGAGCGCTTTCTCCTGCGCGGCGCTGGCCGCCTT
>DASRZR010000423.1:0-7747 GCA_035686185.1 Spirochaetia bacterium
CCTCTCCATCGATCCCGACGTCGTGGAGGCGGCCGAGTCCGCGGCCCCCGGGGCGGCCGCGGCGCCGGCCACGCCAAAGGCGGGCAGTGCCGCGACCGCGGCACCGGGGCGCTCCGCTGCTGCCAGCCGCGTGGACGCGAAGCTCCGCACGTTCCTGCAAACAAAGGACCTGGGGGAAGACTACCAGATGATCGTCTGCGCGGCGCCGGACGGCCGCACGTTTGCCGCCTCGGATCCCGCGGCCATCGGGATCAGCATCGCGGACCGCCCGTACTTTGCCGCCGCGCTCGCGGGGCAGGTGAACACCGGCTCCGTGGGCCTGAACAAGATCACGTCGAAACCGTTCGCGCCGTTTGCCGCGCCCATCCGCCGCGGGAACAGCGTCGTGGGTGTGATCGCGGTCATCGCCGACATCGGGTTCCTGAACGACCTCGTGATCGGAGAGAAGATCGGGAAGAGCGGGTACGCGGCGGTGGCGGACCAGACGGGCCTCGTCGTGGCGCACCCGGTGAAAGAAAACGTGATGTCGTTGAACATCACGAAGGTGGACGGGATGGAAGCGCTGGCCCGGGCGATGACGGAAGGACGGGAAGGCGTGCAGTCCTACCTGTTCAAGGGCGTTGCCAAGACGGCCGGGTACTCCCCGGTGAAATCCGCGGGATGGAGCGTCCTGTTCACGCTGCCGGACCAGGAATACCTGGCGGCGGCCCGGGAGGTGGAGGAGATCGTCTACCTGGTGGCGGCGGCCTCCGTGGCCGCGGCGTTCGTCCTGTTCCTGCTGTTCTCGCGGTCCATCACGGGGCCGCTGTCCCGCAGCGTCGCCTTTGCCCAGCTCGTGGCCTCCGGGGACCTGCGCCACCACCTGGCCTCGGGCCGACGGGACGAGGTGGGTCAGCTCGCGACCGCACTGGAGCAGATGTGCGCGCGGCTGGCCGCCATGGTGGCCACGATCGTGAGCAGCTCCGAACAGGTGGCCTCCTCCAGCGAGGAGATCACGGCCAGCGCGCAGTCGCTGGCGGAGGGAGCCCAGAGCCAGGCCTCGACGCTGGAGGAGACCTCCGCGTCCGTGGAAGAGCTCACGGGGAGCGTCGAGCAGGTGAGCGGGCACGCCCAGTCGCAGGCGGCGGCCCTGGAGCAGGGCTCCAGCTCCATGACGCAGGTCCAGCGGTCGATGCAGGACGTGTCCCGCAGCCTGTCCGAGATTTCGCGCCTCGCGTCGAGCTCGCTGGAGAAGGCGGTGGAGGGCTCCAGCGCGGTCCAGCAGGTCGTGGACGGGATCGGCTCCATTGCGGCCGGCTCGGAGAAGATCGGCGGCATCGTCACGGTGATCTCCGACATCGCCGACCAGACGAACCTGCTCGCGCTGAACGCCTCCATCGAGGCCGCCCGGGCCGGGGAGCATGGACGCGGGTTTGCCGTGGTGGCCGACGAGGTGAGCAAGCTGGCGGACCGCAGCGCCACCTCCACGAAGGAGATCGAAGGCCTGATCAAGGAGAGCCTTCGCAACGTCTCCCGCGGCGTGGAGACCGCCCACACGTCCCAGAACGCGATGTCCCAGATCCGCGAGGCGTCCGAGAAGGTCACCGCGATGATCGGGAGCCTCTCCGAGTCCATGAGCCAGCAGGTAGCCGCGGTCAACGAGCTGGCGCAGGCGCTCGGGAACGTGAGCGAGATGAGCCAGAGCATCTCCGCCGCCACGGAAGAGCAGACGAGCAACTCCCGGCAGGTCTCCAAGGCCGTGGAGAGCGTGAACGAGATCACGCAGGCCGCCGCGTCGGCGGCGGAGGAGATGTCCAGCGCCACCGAGCAGCTCTCCGGGATGGCCCAGGAGCTGCAGAACTTGACCACGCAGTTCCGTATCGCTGCCGGGGATGCGGCGCCGGGGAACGCCACGAGCGCCGCGGCCGCGCCGGCAGACGCAAGGGACAAGGCACTGGCGATGGCCGGGTAGCGCCGACCGCCGCGAGGAGGGCTCCGCGAACGTGGCCGTGAGCAGGGTGCCCCGTCCAGTCCGCGGCCCGGGCTACGCGGGCCGGAACAGGCGCTTCTCCTCGCGGTGGCGGTACTCTCGGAACACCCGGATGAGGTCCGCCAGGGGCTCCTCCGCCTGGCCGTCGTGCGCGCCCTCCAGTGCAAACACGTTCAGGTTGTCCATGGCACGCGTCATGGCCACGTACAGGAGGTTGCGCACGAGGAGCTCGTTGGTGGCATCGTCATAGGAGGCGCGCGCCGGCAACGCCGGCAGGTACAGGAGGACCACGGCGAAGTCCAGGCCCTTGCTGGAGTGCAGCGTGGAAAGCCGTATGGTGTGCGGCTCGCGGAACGTGAACTCGTCGTCCCGCACGTTGGCATAGCGGTAGCCGGCGTGCCCCAGGGAGTCCCCGATGGCCGCCAGGTCCGTCTTGGAAGGCGCCAGCACCGCAAGGTTCTCCGGCTCGTATCCCAGCCGCTCCACGAACAGCGCCGCCCGTCGCAGGAGGAGCTGGAGGAGCTCCGACCGGCTGGCCGCCAGGTGCAGCTCGGGCGGAGGTCCCTGGCGGACCGCGACGGCAGTCGTGGTCTCATCGTCCTCCAGGCCGCTGAGAGCGCGGTAGGCATCCGCCACGGCCTGGATGGGCGCCGTGCTTCGGAAGCTCGTGTGCAGGACGTGCGCCCTTCCCGTGATGTCGATGCCGGCGCGCCGGTACGGGGAGCCGGCCGTGTAGATGCTCTGGCCGGCGTCGCCGGCCAGAAGGAGGCCGCGCGCGCTCATCCGCTTCAGCGCGCCGAGGTCGGCCGCGTTGAGGTCCTGGGACTCGTCCACGAACGCGCAGTCAACGTCCCGGAGCGCGGCCGCGGCGGCGGGCTCGGACAGCCGCTGGATGAGCTTCACGCGCGAGTAGTTGCGGCTGAGCACGCCGTCGTGCTCCATGGCTTCCACCATCTTCTCCCGCACCGCCCAGACCGCCTCCCGCTGCCCGGCGGAGAGCGGCTGGCGCATCCCGCGCCGGGAAATCCGCTCCTCCACGTACTCCTGCCGGCTCACGAGGTTGCCGAACAGGAACTCCTCCACCTCGGTGGCCAGCTCCTGCGGCGTGAAGAACGGGGTGGAGTGAAACCGCTCCGCGAGGGTCTGGGCGATGCGGTAGTCCACGCGCTGGCGCTCCCCCAGCATCTCCAGGCGCTCGGACAGGAACCGGTCCACCGTGAGGATGATGCCTTCCGCCTGGGACTCGCGGAGGATGTCGGCGATGTAGCGGTCGTATTTCACGAGCGTCGTGGTGTACGTGAGGAACAGGAGCCGGCCCCGAGGCGCCAGCGCGAGCTCCTGGGAACGCTCCCGCAACGCGCGGGCCAGCGCGTGGATGAGCACGATGGTCTTGCCCGTGCCGGCGGCCCCGCGCACCAGCACGTCATGGCCCGGCTGCATGGCCTCCGCCGCCGCCACCTGCTCAGGCGTGAGCTCCATGAGGCCACGCTCGTAGTCGCGCCGCGAACGGGTGTACAGGGAGAAGCGGCTCACGTTCTGCACGTACAGGTCCAGGTCACGGTAGGAGGAAAGGCGCTCCTGCAGCGCCGCGCGCGCGGCCTCCAGTGACCGCACCTCGGCGAGAATCTCCTCCCCCCGGGCCGGGTCCGGCTCGGGCCGGGACTGCTGCTGCCGCAGGGCGGCCTGCAGGCGCATGGCCTCCCCTTCCAGCTCGGCGAGCCGCTTCTTGTCCTCCGCCCACTGCGCGGTCTGCTCGAGGATCTTCTTCTCGTCCGCCTGGGCAGCGACGATCTCCGCCTGCAGCGCGGCCAGCGGCGCCCCTGCCTCCGGCGCCGCGGCGAAACGGCGCCACGCCGCGCGCCGCGCGCGAATGGCAGCCAGCGCGCCGGACTCGATGCCCGCTATGGCGCAGAACTCCAGGAAGTTGTGGGCCGCGGCCGCCGCTTCCTCGGTGTCCGGCGCCACGGTGCTCCACGCCGCGCGGAAGGCAAGCTCGTGCTCCGCCACGATGCGCTTCACCGTTCCCCGGACCCGGGCGGACGGAAGGCCGCCGGTGGAAGAATCCACGAGCGCGGCAAGCTGGTCCGCAAACCCCCGCCGGTCCGGCGCAGGAGGCACCTTCTCCTTGAGCACGTCCTCCATGAACGAGTGGACGCCCCGGATGAATGCCGCCGGATCGCCGCCGGCCAGTTCTACGAGACGCGAAAGACGACGTTCCAAGTCCATTGCCGTGGCCCGATCCTACCACGCCCGCCCGCTGTTGGCCGGCCACGGCGGCGTGAGTATCTTCGGACCGTGGTCCTGCGGATCGGTACCAGCGGATACAGCTACAAGGAGTGGAAAGGCGTCTTCTATCCCGAGGACCTGAAGCCCGCGGACATGCTGTCCTTCTACGCGCAGCGCCTGGGCACGGTGGAGATCAACAACACGTTCTACCGGATGCCGACCAGGAAGCTGATTGACGGGTGGGCGGCCCAGGTGCCGGACAGTTTCCGCTTCGTCCTGAAGGTCTCCCAGAAGATCACCCATTTCATGCGCCTGAAAAACACGGAGGAGGAGACCGGCTACTTCGTGCAGTCCGCGCAGGCGCTGGGCGCGAAGCTTGGAGCCCTGCTCGTACAGATCCCGCCGAACCTTGCCCGGGACGACGATCGGCTGGCCTCATTCCTCGCGCTGCTGCCACCGGGAATGAAGGCCGCCTTCGAGGTGCGAAACGCTTCCTGGCGGGCGCCGGAGATCTACGCGATGCTGGAAAAGCACGGCGTGGCGCTGGTGGCCAGCCAGACCGATGAAGAGCCCGATCCCGAGCTGGTGCGGACCGCGCCGTGGGGCTACCTGCGCCTGCGAAAGACCTCCTACTCGCCCCCGGAGCTGGAGGGCTGGGCGCGGCGGATCGCGGGCATGGGGTGGGACGAGGCCTTTGTGTTCTTCAAGCACGAGCAGATCGCGCCCGACCTCGCGGAGAAGCTCCGGGCGGCTGCCGGCGGCGGCTCATAGAGCGGCAGCCCCGCGCGCGAACAGCCCCTCCCTGACGGACCGCCTCCCTGCCCTCATCGCCAACCTTCCGCCTATTGCAAAAACCGCGGCAATGTCCCTATAGTGCGTGCCGGAACAGCCGCAGCGATGTCCGGCGAGCTCAAAGGGAGAGGGGGTTGCCGCGCACCATGATCACGTTCCCCAACCGTGTCCTGTTCCTCGGCTTCGGCGCCGTGGCCGAATGCACGCTTCCCATCTTCTTCCGACACGTGGAAGCCTCCCCCGCCCGGGTCACCGTCCTGGATTTCGAAGAGCGCGCCTCCCACCTGAGGGAGTGGGCGGCCCGGGGGCTCACCGTGGTCCGTGACCGGGTCACCGAGCAGAACCTCGGGGCGGTGCTGGGACGCTACCTTTCCGCGGGAGACCTGCTGGTGGACCTCGCCTGGAACATCGATGCCGGGCAGATCCTGCAGTGGTGCCACGACCATGGCGTGCTGTACGTGAACACGTCCACAGAGGTCTGGGACCCGTATCTCCCGGACGGGACGCCGCCGACTCAGCGCACCCTGTACTGGCGCCAGATGCGCCTGCGGGAGCGCTTTTCCCGGTGGACCGAGCCGGGACCCACCGCGGTGCTGGAGCACGGGGCCAACCCCGGGCTCATCTCCCACTTCACCAAGCAGGCGCTCCTGGACATCGCGGAGGCGGCGCTCGCAGACCGCGCGCTGGCAGGAGCCGCGGCGGAACAGGTCCGGGCCCACGCCGCGGCGCGCCAGTTCGCTCCGCTGGCACGGGCGCTGGAGGTGAAGGTCATTCACTGCAGCGAGCGGGACACCCAGGTGGCTTCCGTTCCCAAGGCCGTGGACGAGTTCGTGAACACGTGGAGCGTGGAAGGCTTCCGCGAGGAAGGGACGACCACGGCGGAGATGGGCTGGGGCACGCACGAACGCTGGCTGCCTGCCCTCGCCCACCGGCACACGGAGGGGCCGCGCAACCAGATCTGCCTGGCGCGGATGGGGATCAACACCTGGGTGCGCTCCTGGGTGCCCGGCGGTCCCATCCACGGCATGGTGGTCCGCCACGGAGAGGCATTCAGCATCTCGGAGCGACTCACCGTAAGGGAGGGAGCCGAGGCGGTGTACCGGCCCACGGTGCACTACGCCTACTGCCCCTGTGACGCGGCCATTGCCTCCCTCACGGAGCTGCGCGGAGGAAACTACCGTCTGCAGTCGAAGCAGCGCATCATGACGGACGAGATCACGACGGGCAGCGACGTCCTGGGCGCGTTCCTCATGGGACACGCGCTCACCGCGTGGTGGACCGGAAGTGACCTGAGCATCGAGGAGTCCCGCCAGCTCCTTCCCCACCAGAATGCGACCACCATGCAGGTGGCCATCTCCGTGGTGGGCGCCGTCACCTGGATGATCCGCAACCCGAGCCGGGGCGTGGTGTTCCCGGAGGACCTTCCGCACGAGGAGATCCTGGACATCTCCCGGCCGTACCTGGGCCGCTTCATCTCCACCCGGTCGGACTGGACACCGCTTTCCAGCATCTCCCGCACGTTCACGGGGTTCGACGAGGCGGACTACGACCTTTCCGACCCCTGGCAGTTCAAGAACTTCCTGATACGAGAGGGCCAATGATCGCACACGACCGACTCCAGGAGCTGGCGCGCCAGCACGGCACCCCCCTGTTCGTGGTGGACCACGACGAGATCCGAAAGAGCTACCGAACGTTCCGCCAGCACCTGCCGCGCGTGCAGGCGTACTTCGCGGTGAAGGCCAACCCGGACCCCGCCATTGTGCGCACGCTGTTCCAGGAGGGCGGGAGCTTCGACGTGGCCTCCCTGCCGGAGTTCATGATCGTCTACGAGAACATCAAGGACATGCCGCCGAAGGAGCGCCAGGACTGGATCTGGGACAAGATCATCTACGCGAATCCCACGAAGACTCCGCAGACGCTCGCCGAGCTGGACCCGTACAAGCCGCTGGTCACGTTCGACAACAGTGACGAGATCCAGAAAATCCGGGAGTTCGCTCCCCACGCGGGCCTGGCGCTGCGCCTGCGCGTCCCGAACACCGGCGCCATGGTGGAGCTGTCCTCCAAGTTCGGCGCCTCGCCCGGGGAGGCCGTGGACCTGATTCTGGAAGCGCACCGGGCCGGGCTCGTGGTGGAAGGGATCAGCTTCCACGTGGGCAGCCAGACCACGAACTTCGGCAACTACGTACAGGCGCTCACGCTCACGGCCAACGTGTTCGAGGAAGCGCGGGAGCGCGGCTATACCGCGATGAACCTCGTGGATATCGGCGGGGGCTTCCCCGTTGCCTACAACGACACGGTGAGGCCGTTCGAGGAGCTGGCCTCCATCATCAACTCGGAGATCGACCGTCTGTTCCCGAAGGACATCCAGATCCTTGCCGAGCCGGGACGCTTCCTCGTGGCCTCCTCCGCCTATGCGATCTCCGAGGTCATCGGCACCGCGGTCCGGGACGGAAAGCGCTGCTACTACGTGAATGACGGCGTGTACCACACGTATTCGGGGATCATCTTCGATCACTGCCAGTACCCGGTGAAGGCGTTCAAGGCTGGTCCGACCCAGATCAGCGCCGTGTTCGGTCCGACGTGTGATGCGCTGGACGTGATCTCCATGGCGGAGAACCTTCCCGTGCTGAAGCGCGGGGACCTCGTGTACAGCGACATGATCGGCGCGTACAGCCACGCCAGCGCCACGTACTTCAACGGCTTCCCGCCGTCCAAGGTGGTGCACGAGAACCTGTAGAGCCCCCCGGAACGGTCGCGGCC
>DASRZR010000424.1:0-4037 GCA_035686185.1 Spirochaetia bacterium
CCCGGCTGGGTCCGCCAGCGCAACGGAGGAGCGTTCCAGGTCCTCCGTGCGGGCGATGCTTACGCCCTGCATGCCCCGGACGTTCAGGACGAATGCCACCCGTTCGCCGTTCGGTGAGAGGGCGGGGTTGTACACGTTGCCCTGCTCCACGGCAAACAACGCCCGTACAGCGCCCGTGACGGTGTCCACTGCCACCAGGCGGCTATAGGGTCCCACGCCCTGGACGGCAACGAGCCGCCGGCCATCCCCGGATACGGCGGGGTGCCACACGTGGGCCCCGTGCGTGAGCTGGCGCACGGCGTGGGTCGTGGTGTCCAGGACGAACAGATCAGAGACCGTCCGCACGTCATCGGGACGGCGATAGTCAACAACGAAAGACGAGAACCAGATCCTCCTGCCGTCCGGCGTGGCGCAGAAAGAGGATGCGTCCGTGAGCGCCGCCCGGCCGAGCACCACCTCGGACCCGTTCGATGGCTCGATCCGAACGAAGGAAGGATAGAGGTCCGGTCCGGTATGCCAGGCGATCAGCCCGGCCGGGGTGACCAGCGGATGGCTCCAGCTCCCGGTCACGGCAGGCGTGAGGCGCGTACCGCCCGAGATCTGCCCGGCAGCGGCGTAGCGCTGCCTCAGGGCGCGGGTCATGTCTGAATAGATGGCGGCAGCGCTTCGGCCCGTCACCCGGGAGATGGCGCTCCACGGGCCGAGGAATGGAAAGGAAAGGTATGCGTCCATGATCCGCCGCAGCGTCTCAGGTCCGTACGTTTCCTGCAGCCAGCTCGAAAGCGCCCAGCCTCCCACGTAGATCCGATCCGGGGGCGGAAGGTCGGAAGGGTAGCCGGCCTGCTCCAGGGAGAAGAAGCGGTCCTCCTCCGCGGCGGCTTTCAGGCAGATCTCGAACAGCGCGCTGCGGCCGCGGCCTCCCTCGGTAAGCTCGGTCTCGTCGTAGACGGCCGGGCCCTCCACGGCCCAGCCCGGCAGCAACGCGAGGCCCGCGGAGGTCACCTCCGCGCCGAAGAGACGGGAAGCCTCGTGCAACAGGCCCGTGTCCATGGTCTCGTGGACGAAGTGGGTGAGCTCGTGCGTAAGCAGCAGCCGCAGCCAGGAGGAGCGCGTGCCCATCACGAAGTCCGTGGGTGCCGTGACGTACAGCTCGATGCGGAACGGGAAGCTCTCCGTCACGCCGTTGGCGTCATCCCGCCGGCCGCGGATGATGCACGGCACGACCGCCGGCCGTGAGCCCCAGAAGGCAGTGACCTGCGAATAGACTTCCTCGCAGAAGACGAGCAGCTCGTCCACGGAAGCCTGGTCCCTCGGCTCGAAGATGAAACGGAAGTGCGCCGTGTCTGTTTCTCGCCATTCACCGGCCGCGGCCGCGGCGGCGCAGGAGAGGATCACCGCGGCCAGCAGCGCGGTCCTCCCCGGACGGCTCACGGTCGGATCCTCTCGTAGTCCACGAAGCGATGCGGCCACGCGGCGTTCGGCGCGCCCGCGGTCTCCCTCGTCACTCGCCACGCATCCCACTCCACAGGGGGGAACGTGACGTCCCCGGGCACGTTCCTGTCGATCCACGTGAGGCAAAGCCGCCGCGCGTCAGGCAGGAACGCGGCGTAGACGGCGGCGCCACCGATCACGAATACCTCGGGGTCGGCCTCCCGTCCTTCCCCGGCAGCCGCCCGGGCCTCTGCCACAGAATGGACCACGCGGCATCCCGGGAGGGAAAGGCCCGGGTCCCGCGAAAGGACGATGTTGTGCCGGCCCGCCAGCGGCTTCCCCAAGGAGGCGTACGTCGATCGGCCCATGATCACGGCATGACCCAGCGTGAGGGCGCGGAAGCGCTTCATGTCATCCGGGAGCTTCCAGGGGAGCCGGCCGCCGTCTCCGATCACTCCGTTGGCGGCCACGGCCGCGACGAGGGTAACGATCATCGCGGCGCTCGCCGACGCGTCATGGGCGGCGCGTCCCTACACCGAGATCTCGGCGCGGATGAACGGATGGGGATGATAGGCCTGGAACTGGATGTCCTCGAACCGGAAGGCGAACAGGTCCTTCACGTCGGGGTTCAGGCTCAGCGTGGGAAGGGCCCGCGGCTCCCGCTCGAGCTGCGTGCGCACCGCGTCCAGGTGGTTGAGGTACAGGTGCGTGTCCCCGAAGGTGTGGATGAACTCGTGCGCCTGAAGGCCGCAGGCCTGCGCCACCAGGTGCGTGAGCAGGCTGTAGGATGCGATGTTGAACGGCACGCCCAGGAACACGTCCGCGCTGCGCTGGTACAACTGGCAGGAGAGACGGCCCTCCGCCACGTAGAACTGGAACAGGCAGTGGCACGGGGCCAGGGCCATGCGGTCCAGGTCCGCCACGTTCCACGCGCACACGACGTGTCGTCGGGACCACGGCTCCGCCTTCAGCCGGCGCACGAGCTCGGTGATCTGGTCGATATGCCCCCCGTCACGGGCGGGCCAGCTCCGCCACTGGTGACCGTAGACCGGGCCCAGCTCTCCGTCCGCGTCCGCCCACTCGTCCCAGATGTGCACCCCGGCGTCCTGGAGGGAACGCACGTTCGTCTCCCCGCGCAGGAACCACAGGAGCTCGTGCACGATGGCCTTTGTGTTCAGCTTCTTGGTCGTGAGCAGCGGGAACCCCTGGCGCAGGTCGACACGCATCTGCCAGCCGAAGATGCTGCGCGTGCCGGTGCCGGTGCGGTCCGGCCGGTCCACGCCGGCGGAAAGGATGCGGCGGCAGAGATCGAGGTACTGCGTCACCGCGTCCCGCCTCCCGTCACAACACGTCGCTCCGGTTGACGACCTTGTTCAGCGGGTACTCGATGATCCCGTCCGCGCCCTTCTCGATGAGCTGAGGCACGATGTCCCGCACCACGGACTCCCGCACCATGATCTCCACGGAGTACCAGTGCGTGTCGTGGAGCTTCGCCACCGTGGGGGAGGTGATGCTGGGCAGGAGGCCGATCACCTCGTTGAAGCTCGCCTCCGGAACGTTCATCTTCAGTCCCACCATGTTCTCCGCCGCCAGGGCGCCCTTCAGCAGGAGCGCCATGTGCTGGATCTTGCGGCGCTTCGCCGGGTCCTTCATGGCCGCCTTGTTGGCGATGAGCTTCGTGTTCGTCTCCAGCAGCGTGTGCACGATCTTCAGGCCGTTGGCCTTCAGCGTGGTACCGGTCTCCGTCACCTCCACGATGGCGTCCACCAGGCCGTCCACCGCCTTGGCCTCGGTTGCGCCCCAGGAGAACTCCACCTTCACCGGGATGTTCCGCTCCGCGAAGTAGCGCTTCGTGAAGCTCACCAGCTCCGTGGAGATGGTCTTGCCGGCGCAGTCCTCCGGGCTGTTGATGGGAGAGGAGGCGGGGCAGGCGAGGACCCAGCGGGCCTTGCTCGTGCTCGCCTTTGAATAGATGAGATCCGTCACGATCTCCACGTCCGCGTTGTTCTCCAGTATCCAGTCCAGGCCCGTGAGCCCGGCGTCCAGCACGCCGTTCTCCACGTAGCGCGCCATCTCCTGGGCCCGGACGAGGTTGCAGCTCACCTCGGGATCATCTATGGAAGGAAAATACGATCGCTCGGAGACGCTGATCTTCCACCCGGCCTTCTGGAACAGCTCGATCGTGGCCCTCTCCAGGCTTCCCTTCGGGACCCCGAGCTTGATGACGTGTGCCTTCATTTCTTCTCCCCGTAGACTTTCGCGGGGTCGAACACCAGTACGCCGTCCGTGCGCTCCGTGCCGTTTTCCACCACGCGGTAGAAGCAGCTTCGATAGCCGGTGTGGCAGGCGGCATCCCCGATCTGACGGACTTTCGCCAGCACGCAGTCCGCGTCACAGTCGATGCGAAGCTCCTTGACTTCCTGGATGTTGCCCGAGCTTTCCCCCTTCTTCCAGAGAGACTTGCGGGAGCGGCTCCGAAGGGGGTAGCATTCACGATGGTTCAGCTTGACTTTGCGAAGGCGGACGGGCTGGTGACGGCCGTCGCGCAGGACTGGAAGACCGGCGAGGTCCTCATGGTGGCCTACATGAACGCGGAGTCCTGGGAG
>DASRZR010000425.1:0-6665 GCA_035686185.1 Spirochaetia bacterium
CGGAGGCGGCGAGGAACCGCAGCAGCGCCAGGTGAGCCGGCGAATAGGAGTGAAGGCCGGCACGGATGCCGGCAAAGGCGGAGCCCCAGAACACGATGGTGACCGCCGCCGCCGCGGCGCCCGGCGCCGACCGGGAAGAGGTACCGGCGGTCATCGAACGCAAAGGTCGGCCACGTCGGCGCCCGCCGCCCGGCGAAGATCATCCGGTGCGATCACCACCTGCAGCCCCCGCGCACCCGCGTTCACGTACATTTGCGGCAGCGCGGTGCAGCTTTCATCGATCCAGGTGGGGAACTTCTTCTTCATCCCGATCGGCGAGCAACCGCCGCGGACGTAGCCGGTGAGCGGCGTGAGGTCCTTCAGCGGCACCAGGTCCACCTTGCGCGCCCCCGCCACCCGGGCCGCCTTCTTCAGATCCAGCTCGGCGTTCCCCGGTATGCAGAACACGAACACCTGTTCGGGCCCGGCACGCGCCACGAGCGTCTTGAACAGGACCCCGGCCTCCACGCCGAGCAGCCCGGCCACGTGCGTGGCATCGAAATGTTCTTCCCCCACCGGATGTTCCGCGATGTCGTGGGGAATTCCCAGGGACTCAAGGATTCGTACGGCATTTGTCTTCCGGGCAGCGCTCATGGTCCTCTCGTGGGACCGATTCTACCTGACACGGGGCCTCCGTTTCCATTATCTTTTGGCCCATGGATCGGGCTATCGAGCAGGACTCCCGGTGCTTCTGCTGCGGCGCGGACAACGATCGCGGCCTGCGCCTGTCGGTCACGTACCCCGAAAAGGGGATCGCGGAAACCCGGCTGGAGGTCCCCGCGTGGTTCAGCGGCTGGAAGAACGTGACGCACGGCGGGCTGATTGCCACGCTGCTGGACGAGATCATGGCGCACGCCTGCGCGGGCATGGCCCAGCGGGCGGTCACCGCGGAGATCACGGTGCGGTACCAGAAGGCAGTGGAAACCGGCTCCCGCATCAGCGCGCGGGGGAAGGTGGAGGAGGCCCGCGGACGGGTGCTCACCACCCGGGGCTGGCTGTTCGACGAGGCTGGCACTGTGGTGGCGGAAGCCACCGGCCGCTTTATTGCGACAACCCGTATTTCTCGATCTTCGCCGCAAGCGTCTTCCGCGTGATGGAAAGCTCGCGCGCGGCGCGCGACTTGTTCCCGCCGTTGCGCCGCAGGCATTCCTCGATCACGCGCCGCTCGTAGGAGGCGGAGGCCGCCTCCCGTCCCCGTTTCAGCGAGCCGGACGCGCCGGAGGCGGCGGCCGAACGCCCGCGACGCGGACCGGTCCCCGCGGCGGCGGGCCGGGCCCCGGGCCGGTCCGGGGACAGGAAGCTCTTCTCTCCGAGCAGCACAATCTGGTTCACGGTGTTTTCCAGCTCCCGCACGTTGCCGGGCCAGTCCCACTCCTGGAGCGCCGCCAGGGTCTCCCGGCTCAACGGGCTGCGCTCGCGTGTGTAGCGCTCGCTGTACTTCCTGAGGAAGTGCTCCACGAGAGCGGGAATGTCCTCCGCGCGCTCGCGCAGCGGCGGCAGGTGCAGGGACACCACGTTGATCCGGTAGAAGAGGTCCTCCCGGAACCGGCCCGCGGCGATCAGCTCCGTGAGGTCGCGGTTGGTGGCCGCGATGATCCGCGCGTCCACGCTGATGCTCTTCGTTCCCCCCACCCGTTCGAACCGTGCCTCCTCGATCACGCGCAGCAGCTTGGCCTGCGTGTCCATCGACATGTCCCCGATCTCGTCCAGGAACAGCGTGCCGCCGTCCGCCAGCTCGAACTTGCCCCTCTTGCGGTCAACGGCGCCGGTGAACGCCCCGCGCTCGTGGCCGAACAGCTCCGAGAGCAGCAGGCTCTCGCTGAGCGCCGCGCAGTTGATCGAAATGAACGTGCCGTCCCGACGGGCGCCCGTGTAATGGATGTAGCGGGCCAGCACCTCCTTGCCCGTACCGCTCTCCCCGGTCAGGAGCACGGTGACCGGCGCGTCCTTGACCTTGTCCGCCGTGGCCAGGAGGGAGCGCACGGAGGGATGCCGTCCCACGAACTCGTGCGGAAGGGAGCGGCGGGCCAGCTCGTCCCGCAGGAAGCGGTTCTCCGTGGCCAGCGCGCGCAGCGCCAGGTTGCGGCGCACCGCGTCCAGGAGCCGCGCGTTGTCCAGCGGCTTCAGGAAGTAGTCTGCCGCCCCCGCCTTCATGGAGGCCACCGCGCTGTCGATGCTGCCGAAGCCGGTGATCACGATGACCACCGCATCCGGCTCGGACCGCTTCAGCTCCTGCAGCAGGTCGATGCCGGACCTCGTGCCGCGCAGGCGCACGTCCACCACCGCCACGTCCACGGGGAAGCTTCCCACCGTCCGCGCCGCCTCGTCCGCCTCCGCGGCGCAGTGGACCGTGAACCCTTCCCGGCGGAACAGCGTGGACAGGCCGTGGCGGATCCCCTCCTCATCGTCGACGATGAGCACGTGCCGGCCGTTCATGCGGCCCCCCGTCCGGTGGCGGCCATGGCCGGCAGCCGAAGGCAGATGCAGGCCCCGCGCCCTTCGCGGCTTCGCACGTCGATGGAGCCGTGGTGCTTGTTCACGATGCCGTACACCACCGACAGGCCCAGGCCGGTGCCTTCGCGGTTTCGCTTCGTGGTGAAGAACGGGTCGAAGATCCGCGGCACGATCTCCCGCGGGATGCCGCTGCCGGTGTCCGCCACGGCCAGCTCGATGCCGCCGGCGCTTGCGGCGCGGGTGAGCACCACGATGCGGCCTTCCCCGCTGATGGCCTGGATGGAGTTGCGCAGGAGGTTGATCACCACCTGCTTCAGCTCGTCCGTGCTCACCGCCGACGGCGGCAGGCCCGGGGCAAGGCGCTCCTCGATGCGGATGCCGGGGTCGCGGCCGAGGGAGCGGCGCATGAGCCCGGCCACCTCGGTGACCACCTCGTTCACGTCGGACCCGGGGGCGTGCGCCGAGTCCGCGGAGGCAAAGTTCAGGAGCTCCTGCACCACGCGCGCGATGCGCCGGGTCTCCTGCTCGATCCACTTCAGGGACACGCGCCGGTCCGGGTGTGACTCCTCGTCCATGAGGTTCTGGACGTTCGTGAGGATGGACCCCAGCGGGTTGTTGATCTCGTGCGCCATGCCGGCGGACAGCATGCTGATGGTGGAAAGCTTCTCCGCCTGGAAGATCTTCTCCTCCAGCTCCGTGCGGGCGCTGATGTCGTCTACCATCAGCACGCAGCCCGAGCCCTCGTGGAACTCCCCCTCCACGCTGTAGAACGGGTACAGGCGGATCTCGTAGACGCGGCCCGCCCGCGAACGGGACACCTGCTGGTGGTAGCGCGTCTCCCGCCGGAAGATGGCGAAGATCCGCTCCACGATGATCTCGTCGATCACGTCGATGTCCAGGTACGTGAGCGGCGCTCCCACCGCCCGGGAGGCCTCCAGGCCGAACGTGGACAGGAAGGAGTGGTTGGCCTTCTCCAGCACGAGGTCGCTGTTCACGATGGCGATGCCGGCCCGGATGGAGTTCACGATGTTCTCATTGTATTCCTTCAGGAGCACGGTCTCCTGCAGCGCGCTGTGGCTGGCGGCCCGGCTGGCGGCCAGCTCCCGCGCCATGTCGTTGAACCCGTCGAACAGCCGGCCGATCTCGTAGCCTCCCGGTGCCTGCACCTGCGTGTCCAGCGCGCCGTCGCGGATGCGGCCCATGGCGCCCAGGAGCTCCCCGATGGGGTGCGTGATGTTGCGGGAGAAGAACAGGCCCATGAGCATGGTGAGCAGGGCCGCGGCCACGGATACCAGCAGGATGGCGCGGTCCAGCTCCAGGAGCTTCTGGTTGAACGGCTCGTTGGACACGAAGGTGGCAAGGAACAGCTCCTCCCCGTCGGCGGACGGGTCCAGCCGTCCCAGGCGCAGGAACGTCGCGTTGTAGCGGCCTCCCCCCAGCGGACGGTCGTAGAGCTGCACGTCAAAGGTGCGCATTCCCCGGGGATCGAACCCCACGGCGGCTCCCGGCGGCAGCGTGGACGCCAGCACCTGGGCCCCCCGGAGGAGCGCGACAAGGGAGTTGCGGTTCAGCGTGAGCTGGCTGCAGAACTCATTGTCCAGCCTCTTCAGGAGGAATACGTCCGGCCGCCCGCCGGGCCATGACAGCGCGGAAGCGCCGAGGAGGCACAGCGAGCCGCGGATGCTCACGAGCTCGATGTAGGGATGGTCCCGACCGCGGGTCAGCCCCTGGACGTCGGCAAGCGTGAACACACCCGGGGACGTCTGGGAGAGGGTGGTGATGCCAACCCCGCGCGGGTCCTTGACCGCCACGGCGTCCGCCTTGGACAGGAGGAGCAGCTCCCGCAGCGAGCGCTCGCGGTCGCGAACGAACTGCCGGGGGAACTGGCGGTCATTCGTGATGGTGATGAGGCTGATCCAAAGCTGGCGCTTCCACGCGTTCAGTCCCTCGTAGAGCACCGCCGACTCGTCTTCCAGCCCCTTCTGCGCGTCCGCCAGGTTCGCGCGGCTGGTGAGGTAGGTGATGAGCAGGATGGTGAGGATGGACTGGAAGGCGATCACACCGATGAAGAACAGGATCGTCTTTCGATAAAGCCTCATCCGGCTGCGGCGCCGCGCGGGGGGCGGCTCCTCCCTCAGTTCTTCACGGTTTCCGCCCCGACGATGAGGCTCACCACCTCGTCGGGGTTCGTCTGCTTCGTGATAAGCTCCCCCGCCTTCTCCCCGCGGCGCATGATGATCATGCGGTCCGCCACCTGGAACACGTCGTGCATCTGGTGGCTGATCACGATGATCCCCAGCCCGTGGGACTTCAGCAGGTTGATCGTGTCGATGACCTTCTTCTGCTCCGCCACGCCGAGGGCGGCCGTGGGCTCGTCCATGATGAGGAACTTCGCGTCCCAGTAGATCGAGCGGGAGATGGCCACCGCCTGGCGCTGGCCGCCGGAGAGCGCCCGGATGCGGTTGCGCAGGGAGGGAATGAGGATGTCCAGCTTTTCCAGGACCTGGCGGCTCTCCGACTGCATGTAGGCGTGGTCCAGCACGTTCAACACGCCGAGCACCCGCTTCATCTTCTCCCGGCCCAGGAAGATGTTGGCGGGCGTGTTCAGGTTCTCCGCCAGCGCGAGGTCCTGGTAGATCGTCTCTATTCCCATGGCCAGGGCGTCCATGGGGGAGTTGATCTGGACTTCCCGGTCCCGGAAGAAGATGTGCCCTTCTTCTGCCCGGTAAACTCCCGAGATCACCTTGATCAGCGTGGACTTTCCCGCGCCGTTGTCCCCCAGCAGGCCCACGACCTCGCCCGCGTTCACGCCCAGGCTCACGTTGTTCACGGCCACGAGGCCGCCGAAGCGCTTCGTGATGTTCTTCACCTCGAGCAGGTAGCCCATAGCGTCAATCCTCCTTGTGCACCAGCTCGGGGAAGAACTGGTCGATCAGGACGGCAAAGATGAGGATGATCCCCACCGCGATGTACTTGTCAAAGGTCTGCACGCCCATCATCTTCAGGCCCATCTCGAGCACGGACAGGATGAGAACCCCCAGGAGGGTCCGCCACACGGTGCCGATCCCGCCAAAGAGGCTCGCCCCGCCGATGACCACCGCCACCACGGAGTCCAGCATGAACGAGGAGCCCGCGTCGCTCTTGCCCGTCACGTATTCCAGCATGTAGATGATCCCGGAGAGCGTGGCGAGGAACGACGAGATCATGTAGATGGCCACGAGGTGCCTCCTCGTGTTGATGCCGGCCCGGATGGCTGCGTCGATGTTCCCCCCGATGGCGTAGGTGTGCTGGCCGAACCTCGTCCGTTTCAGAAGGAACGCGGCCACGGCAATCACGATCACGGTGACCACCACCATGGTGGGCAGGATGTCCAGGGAAAAGGTCCCGAACTGCACCTTCGGCTGCGTGAACAGGGAGAACCCCCGGCCGGCCACGAAGTGCAGGACGTAGCCGTTGCCGATGGCGTTGGCGAGGTTCGGCACGCCGCTGGCCTGTCCGTTCTGCGTGAACAGCAGGGAGATGCCGTAGGTGATGCCCTGGACGGAGAACGTGGCGAGGAAGGGCGGCACCTTCAACCGGGCCACGAGCAGGCCGTTGATGAGCCCCGGCAGCAGGCCGATGGCCAGCGTGAGGACGATGGCAAGCGTCACGGCCGTCTCCGGGGAAGCCCCCCGCTGGCTGAGGGCCACGGCGAGCTTGGCGGAGACCACGGAGGCGAAGCCCATGACGAATCCCACGGAGAGGTCGATGCCGCCCGTCACGATGACGAGCGTCTCCGCCGTGGCGAGCAGCGCCAGTGTCGTGCTGTAGAACAGCACGATCTGTATGCCGTTCAGGGAGAAAAACCCTCCGGCAAGAACGCTGAAGAACAGCAGCTCCAGCACGAAGAAGAGCGCCGCCCATCGCTGCCCGAGGAAAGAAGTAAATGTCCCCTGCTGCTTCATGATTTTTCCCTCAGAACAGGTCCGGGAAGAGCTGGTCAATGACCACCGCCACCACCAGGATGAGCCCCACGGCGATGTAGCGGTAGAACGGCTCCACCCCGGACAGGTTCAGGCCGTTCTCCAGGACTTTCAGCAGCAGCACGCCGACCACGGAGGCCATCACGCGCCCCTTGCCGCCGAACAGGCTCGCCCCTCCGATGATCACTGCCGCGATGGCGAACAACTCCA
>DASRZR010000426.1:0-21936 GCA_035686185.1 Spirochaetia bacterium
CTCCCAGCTCAGGGCGCTCGCCGAGGTCTACGCATGCGAGGACTCCAAGGAGAAGTTCGTCAAGGACTTCGTCGCCGCATGGAGCAAAGTGATGAACCTTGATCGCTTCGAAGGTGGGCACTCGCAGAAAAAGACGCCCGACAAGGGAAAGAGAGCGAAGCCTGCAGCGGCAAGGAAGGCGCTTACGAAGAAAAGGAGTCGTCGGTGAGCGGAGGGCGGGGGTGCCGAGCAAACTTCACTGAGCTGGACGGCAGCGAGTGAGTCTGCTGCTGAGGTAGGAGCTTCGCAGACGCCGAGCGTAGCTCGGCAACTGCATAGCGACATAGGTTCACGGAGGAAAAGCATGGAAAGCAACGGTCAGGGGTCTGTGGTTTCCTTGCCGCGCATCGGCGACAAGGCTCCCGCGTTCAAGGCGGTGACAACGCAAGGGGAGATCAACTTCCCAGAGCAGTTCGCCGGTTCCTGGGTGATCCTGTTCAGCCACCCAGCCGACTTCACCCCTGTGTGTACGTCGGAGTTTGTCACGTTCGCCGCGATGGAGGAGCAGTTTGCCAAGGCCAACTGCAAGCTGGTGGGTCTGTCGGTGGACGGTCTGTACAGCCACATCGCATGGCTGCGGACGATCAAGGACAAGATCGAGTACCGGGGAATGAAGAACGTGGAGGTGAAGTTTCCCCTCATTGAGGACATTACGATGGAGGTCGCCCACAAGTACGGGATGATTCAACCAGGGGAGGCCAGCACCAAGGCGGTTCGGGCAGTGTTCTTTATCGACCCCAAGGGTATCATTCGGGCGATCATCTACTACCCGCTCAGCCTCGGACGGAACTTCAGTGAGCTTTACCGGGTCGTGCTGGCACTGCAGACCGCTGATGCTTTCGGAGTGGCTACCCCGGCAGATTGGCAGCCCGGGGACGATGCAATCGTGCCGACGGCAGGCTCCTGCGGCGTGGCCAAGGACCGCATGGAAGGCAAGCAGGACATGAAGTGCCAGGACTGGTTCTTCTGCACTCGGAAGATTGATAAGGAGAAGGTGCTCTCGACGATACTGAAGAAATAGTATCGGCCCTTGGCTGCCTGGCTTTTCCAAGGCCAGGCAGCCTGTGCTGGACAGCAGGAACATGCCTGGCCTGACCGATGCCCGTGGTGCGCTTGACCTGCTGAAAAGCGTACCGCCCGACGCTTTGGTCGTAGCCCGTTGAAAGGTCGCTAATAGAAAATCGGGCTGGGCGGAGTTGAACCGCCGACCCCCTGCACCCCAAGCAGGTACGCTAAACCATCTGCGCTACAGCCCGATTTGACGGCTCGCAATCTAACATCGGTCATGGGCAGTGTCAAGGTTGGGGGGAGCGGCGGTCGCACACGGTGCCTGCCGAGGCAGAGGGGCAGGGGGCGTCGGCCGCGTGCGACGTCCTCGGTCCGCGGCCGGCCCCCGGCCTTGAAGCGCTCCCGGTGCTTCCAGTACCTTGTTTGCGATGCGCCGCGCCGACATCGCCACCGAGCACTCCACAGTACGGCTGCTTCTCCTCACGCTGCTTTCTTCGGTCCTGCTCCCACTGGCGCTTCCCAATGAGTTCATGGGAGGAGCGGCCGGGCTGCTGGGGCTGAAGCCCGACGAGGGGCTGTACTGGGGGAACGCCGCCCTGGGCCTGGTGTGCATCGTGCCGGCGTTCGTGGCAATTGTCCGGGCACCGAGCTTCAAGGTGGCCTCCTGGCTGGGGGTCGTGTTTGGCGGAGTGTCCACCGCGCTCTCCAGCTTCTGGCTGATCTTCTTCCAGGGGTTCACGGTGTGGACCTACGGTGGCACGATCCTCGGGTACTGCGGATACAACGCGCTGCTGTTCCCGTTCCTGCGGGGGCTTTCCCGGATCGGCGGTCCGCGCTTCCGTCCCTTCCTGCTCGCCATTGGCTGGAGCGTATACGAGTACTTCAAGTCCATCGGTTTCCTGGGGTACCCGTGGGGGCTCGTGGGCTACCCCGTGGGAAGCATCCTGCCGCTCGTGCAGTTCGTGGACATCACGGGCGTGTGGGGGTTGTGCCTGCTGATGGCCACTGTGAACGCGGTGATCGCGGAGCTGGTAGTTGGCGGGTGGCGGCCTCTGCTGGCCGCACAGTCCGCGTTCGTCGTGGTCCTGCTGGCCGGCGCGTTTGCCTACGGGTTTGCCCGGATGGCGGCTCCCATTCCCGCGTCGGAAACCGCGAACGTCCTCATGGTCCAGCAGAACGTGGATCCGTGGGGCGGGGGAAACGGCAAGGCGGCGGAGGACAGCGCGGGGGTGAACATCCGCATGACCGCGGAGGCGGTGCACTCACTTGCGCGCAAGCCGGACGTCGCCGTGTGGAGCGAGAGCTCGGTGTCCGACGTGGGCGTGAACCTTGACGGCACGTACTACCCGCCGAACAACACGCTGGTGCCCGGGATCCAGAGCGGAGGCGTGCCGGTTCTGTTCGGGGGTGTGGGCATCGTCGACATGGCGAAGCGCCAGTATTGGAACGCGGCCGTTCTGGCGGACGCGTCCGGGAAAGTGCTGGACATCTACGGCAAGATGCACCCGGTGCCGTTCGCGGAAAGCATCCCTTTCTACGAGCTGAAACCCGTGGCTGACTTCTTCCGCGACGTTGTGGGGATCTGGAATCCCTGGGTGACGGGCACCCGGCACACGGTGTTCCGCGTGCCGCTGGCGGACGGCGGCCAGTTGAGCTTTGGCGTGCCCATCTGCTTCGAGGACGCGTTTGCCGACCTCTGCCGCCAGTACCTGCTGGAAGGCGCGGACATGCTGGTGAACATCACCAATGACTCCTGGTCAAAGACCTGGTCATCCGAGATCCAGCATTTCCAGGTCGCCCGGTTCCGGGCCATAGAGAACAGGCGGGTGCTCATCCGGTCCACTAATGGCGGGCTCTCCGCGGTGGTGGACCCGTGGGGAAGGGTGACGGTCCGCATGCCGTTCTTCGAGCGCACCTGGCGGGACGTTGACGTTCCGGTCTACCGGGAAGCGTCTCTCACGCCCTACAGCCGGTTTGGAGACTGGCTGCCGCAGTGCCTGATCCTGTTCCTCCTCATCGTGCTCGTGGTGAACGTTCTGCCGACAAAAAAGAGGTCGTCTTTCGACGACCTCTTCCTGCTTCCCTGAAGCACCCCTGCGTTGCCCGAAACGCCGTGGGGTCCCTTCAGAACCTCCTTTGAAGCCCGGGCGTTCCCGGGCCGGTCCGCAGCAGTAACGGACCCTTGAAGACCGCCCTTACTGGTCCTCGTAGCCGCCCCGGCGGCCCGGCTCCTTCGGCTTTGCGAAGTTCACCTTGAGGTTCCTGCCGTCCACCGGCTGCTCGTTCAGCGCCTTGATCGCTGCCTCCGCTTCGGCCTGGGTGGTCATTTCGATGAAGCCGAAGCCCTTCGACCTGCCGGTTTGTCGATCCTTGATGACTTTGCTCGTCTCGACATTCCCGTAGGGGGTGAACAATTGACGCAGGGAATCCTCGTCAATCCGGTAGGGAAGGTTCCCTACGTACAGGTTCACGGCCATAGACACTCCTTTTCCGAACACGAGAGGTTGTTGGGACACGATAGGGGGTTGAAACAAAGCTGAGCAGCCGAAATCGTGACCAAAGCCCGGTGATTTTAACTGGTCTCATATCACAACGCAAGCTTTTTTTTGCCAGGACAGCCTGCGGACACGAACTTCCCGGCGGTTGCCCGGGCCGCCGACCACGCCATTCTGCGCTCGTGACGGCGCCATTTTGCCGCTCGTCGCGATGAACAGCGAGCCTGGCGATGACATGACGGCCGTCGACCACCGGGGACGTTTCCGCGGAAACGTCGGTTATCGGAAGTTGCGGCTCGGCGCGGTGAACCGGCGCCGAGCCGACCTCGCCTCCTACTTCTTTCCGTGGACCAGCGCGTCCACCATCGCCGGCAGGCCGTAGAGGTTGATGAACCCCGTGGCATCGCCGTGGTCGTAGCTGGTGGCTCCGAACGACGCGAGGTCCTTCAGGTACAGTGAATACGGGGACTTCCGTCCCGAAATGATGATGTTCCCCTTGTAGAGAACCAGCTTCACGGTCCCGGTGGTGAACGCGGAGATCTTCTCCATGAACGCTTCCAGGGACTCGCGAAGCGGCGTGAACCACTTCCCACCGTACACGAGCTCGGAGTAGGTCTGCGCCACGTTCTCCTTGAAGTGCAGGCAGTCGGTGTCCAGCGTCAGCATCTCCAGCTCCCGCAGCGCCGTGTACAGGATCGTGCCTCCCGGGGTCTCGTAGACGCCCCGGCTCTTCATGCCGACGCGCCGGTTCTCCACCACGTCGGTGCGCCCGATGCCGTTGGCGGCGCCCGCCTCGTTGGCCGCGGTGAGGATCTGGAACGGGCTCATCTTCTTCCCGTTGACTGCCACCGGGATTCCCTTTTCGAAATCGAAGGTGATCTCCGTCTCCTTGTCCGGCGCGTCCTTCAGGGACTTCGTGAGCTGGAACAGGGACTCCTGCGGCCGGTTCCACGGGTCTTCCAGGTCCCCGCCTTCGTGGCTCATGTGCCAGGCGTTCTGGTCCCGGGAGTAGATGTTCTTCTTGGAGATGGCCCCCAGGGGGATGCCGTGGGACTGCGCGTAGTCGACGGCCTCTTCCCGGGAGCGGATGTTCCAGACTCTCCACGGCGCGATGACGGTGAGCTGCGGCGCCAGCGCCTTGTAGGCCAGCTCGAAGCGCACCTGGTCGTTTCCCTTGCCGGTGCAGCCGTGTGACACCGCATCCGCGCCTTCCTTCAGCGCCACCTCCACCTGCGCCTTGGCCTGCAGCGGCCGGGCAATGGAGGTGCCCAGCAGGTACTTGCCTTCGTAGATGGCACCGGAGCGGAGCATCGGGAACAGGTAGTCCCGCGCGAACTCCTCCCGCAGGTCCAGCATGTACAGCTTGGAGGCCCCGGAGTCCTTTGCCTTCTTCTCCAGGCCGGAGAGATCCTCGTTCTGCCCCACGTCCGTGCAGACCGCCACCACCTCCGCCCCGGCGTACTTTTCCTTCAGCCACGGGATGATGATGGAAGTGTCCAGCCCGCCGGAGTAGGCAAGCACGATCTTCTTCACGTCCTTCTTTGCGATCCCGTTGGAAATGCCCGTTCCCTCGCTCACTTCAGCGCCTCCTTGATCAGCGTGATGCCCGTCTCGATCTCTTTCTTCGTGATGACAAGCGGCGGGGCAATCCGAAGCACGTTCGTGCCAGAGCGCAGCGCCAGCATGCCGACGCCCCGAAGCGCCGCCAGCAGGTCTGCCACCTCGCCGCCCTTGTACTCCATTCCCCTCAGCAGGCCTTTGCCCCGCAACTCTCCCACCTTCCCGGGGAACGCGGCCGCAATCTCCTTGAGCCCGGTGTCCAGCACCCTCGCCATTTCCGTCACGTGCGCCAGGAACGCCGGTTGGCTGATGGTCTCCCACACCTTCTTTGCCACCGCGGTGGTAACGGGTCCGCCCCCGAACGTGGTACCGTGGTCGCTCGCGTGGATGATGGCGTTCACTTTTTCCGGGATGAGCACGGCGGACAGCGGGAGCCCGCCCCCCAGCGGCTTTGCCAGGGTGAGGAGGTCCGGCCTCAGGCCCACTCCGTCAGACGCGTAGAACGTCCCGGTTCTTCCCATGCCGGTCTGCACCTCATCCACGATGAGAAGCGCGCCGCTTCTGGCGCACGCCGTGTTCAGCGCTCGCGCGAACTCGGGCGTCAGGCAGGTGAGGCCGCCCTCTCCCTGCACCACCTCCACGATCACCCCGGCGAACTCGCCGGTGAGCGTCCGGTCCAGCGCCTCACAGTCGTTGAACGGCGCCACCACCACGCCCGGGAGGAGCGGGGCGTACGGGTCCTGGTACTTGGGGCTCGGCGTGCAGGACAGGGAGCCCAGCGTGCGGCCGTGAAAGGCCCCGGAGAAACACAGGAGCTTCTCATGCCCGGGCCCGCGGGTGCGGAACGCATACAGCCGGGCATACTTCAACGCGGCCTCGTTGGCCTCCGTCCCCGAGTTGCCGAAGAACACGGAGGCGAACCGTCCCGGTTCCCGTGAGAGCATGGCGCGGGCCAGCTCCAGCGCCGGCTCGGTGGTGAACAGGTTGGAGATGTGCGGAAGGCGCTGCATCTGCTTCATCGCGATGCGCGCCAGGTCTCCGCGGCCGTAGCCCAGGGCGTTCACCGCGATTCCCCCTGCAAAATCCAGGTATCGTTTCCCCGCGGTATCCTGCAGCCATACCCCTTTGCCGCTCCTCAGGATGAGGAGCTCGCTGCCGTACTGCGGCGGGAACGGCAGGTTGGTGGCCACGCCCGGGTGGGCCGGCGCCGAGGATGTTCTCATCTCCATAGTCGGGTCCCTTCCTTTCCCTCGAGCAGCCGGGCCAGCGCGCCGGCGCTCTCGTACCGTCCAATGATCACCCTGCTCACTCCGCGTTTCATCGCGTCGAACGACGAGCTCACCTTCGGCACCATGCCGCCGGCAATCACGCCCCGGCTCACGAGGCTGGCGGCCTCCGGCTCTGACAACGCCTGCACCACGCTCCCGTCCGAGATCACGCCGGGGATGTCGGACAGGAAGATCAGCACGGACGCCTTCAGCGCGGCGGCAACCTGGAAGGCGGCCGTGTCAGCGTTCACGTTCAGGCCGCCGCCCTCCGCGTCCATGGACGTGGAGCAGAGCACCGGGAGGTACCCCGCGGTGAGCAGCGCGGAAAGCAGACTGGTGTCCACCCGGGTGATCTCTCCCGTCCGCGTTGCCGCCCCGGCCCCTCCCACCGGCGTTCCGATGAACGTGCCGCCGTCCGACCCGCCCAGGCCCACGGCGTTCAGCCCCCGGCTGCGGAGGAGGCGCACGACCTGGGAGTTGATCTTCCCGCGAAGCACCATGTCCACCACGTCCATCTCTTCCGCGGAAGTCTGCCGCACCCCGTCCTTGAACACGGTCTCTATCCCGAACTTCCTGGAGACGGCCGTCACTTCCGCGCCGCCGCCGTGGAGCAGGACCACGCGGTGGTCCCGGTCAAGCGCGGACAGCTCGTCACAGAGGGCGGCCAGGCTCTGCCGGTCCTCCGCCGCTTTGCCGCCGATCTTCACGACGTAGACGTCCGGCATGCCTACATCTCTCCCGCGGTCCGAAGGCCGGCCGTCTCGGGGATGCCGAACCGTATGTTCATGTTCTGCACGGCCTGGCCGGAAGCTCCCTTCACGAGGTTGTCGATCACGGAGAACAACAGCAGGTGCCGTCCCTCCTGCTTCCAGCCGATGTCGCACCGGTTGGACCCCCACACGTCCCGCGTCTGCGGGACCCGGTCCGGCCACACGTTCACGAACGCCCGTCCGGCGTAGGCCTCCTGGTAGAGGCCGGCAATGCTGCCCGGTCCGGAGGCGTCAGGGTCCCGGGCCAGCTCCACCACCGTGGTCACCGCCATTCCCCGGCGAAGCGGCGCCATGTGCGGCGTGAACAGCAGGGAGAGGGCGCCGTCCGTTTCTTTGATCTCCTGGGCGATCTCCGGCGCATGCCGGTGTGACGTGCCCGGGTTGTACGCGTTCACGTTCTCCGAGCGCTCCACGTACAGCAGGTCCAGCTTTTCCTTGCGCCCCGCTCCCGAGATGCCGGAGATGGCGTTGGCGATCACCGCGCCCTTCAGGAGGCCGGCCCGCGCCAGCGGCAGCAGCGGCAGCAGCGTGGCCGTGGGATAGCAGCCCGGGTTGGCGATGATGTCCGCTTTTCTTATCGCCTCCGTGTGCCACTCTGAAAGACCGTACACCGCTCGGGAAAGCAGGTCCGGCCGAGGCACCGGCTTTCCGTAGGCGCCCTGGAACACCGCCGGATCGTGCAGGCGGAAGTCGGCGGAAAGGTCCACAACCACGGTGCGGCCCAGGACAGGGGCGCAGATCTCGGCGGACTTCAGGTGCGGCAGCGCGGAGAACACCACGTCCACGTCCGTTGACCGCATCACCTCGTCCGGGGAGACCAGCATGCCGCCCGGTACCTTTTCTTCAATAGAAGCGGGAAGCCCGGGGTCAACGGCCCGAAGCGGCGTCCCCGCCTGGGAAGAGGAGGCCGCGAGCACGGTCCGCACCTCCGGATGGCCCGCCAGCAGCCTCATCAGCACCTGCCCGGCGTAGCCGGTGACCCCAAGAACCGCAGCCTTCATTCATGCCCCTCCCTGGAAATCAGGTATCCGGGCGCCGAGCGCCCGCACCAGCCGCTGGTTCGTCACGCCGTCCCGCGGCACCACGAGGATCGTATCGTCACCCGCGATGGTCCCGAGCACCTCCCGGATGCGCAGATGGTCCAGCGCGGATGCCACGCTGTTCGCATGCCCGGGGAGCGTGCGCATCAGGCCGAACTGCCCCGAGAACTCCAGCGTGAGGAAGCCGCGCTTGAAGTCCTGGACGTAGATGGCGTCCGTGCCCGGCGTGACTTCCCCCTCCGGCGGCTGATAGGAGTACCCGCCTTCCGCCGTGGGCGTCTTTCCGATGCCCAGGCGCTTGAGGTCCCGGGACAACGTACCCTGCGCCACCACGAAGCCTTCCCGGCGCAGCAGCTCGGTGAGGTGCTCCTGGCTGTCCACCGCCTGGTCGGCGATGATCCGGCGGATGGCCTGCAGTCGCGCCCCGCGGGGCGGGGCGGCGCGCCGCCGTCCGGCCCGGGTGGAATATTTATCCTTCACGACTGCATAAATATTCCATTGAGTGGATCGTGTCAAGCGGTCGGGGGCGCGGCGGCGCGCCGTCCCCTGTTCACCACCACGGCCCTTGCCCCGCCGCCGGCGGCGCGGATATGCTCCGGCCATGAACGTGTGCGTGTACTGCTCCTCCAGTGACGCCGTGGACGGCGTCTACCGGACGGCGGCGGAAGAAATGGGCCGTCTCCTGGGCGCCGCCGGGCACACGATGGTCTACGGCGGCGGCCGGGTGGGGCTCATGGGCATCACCGCCCGCGCCGCCAAGGCGGCGGGGGCCCGTGTCATCGGCATTCTCCCCGAGTTCATGAACCGGCCCGGCGTGGCCAACCCGGAGTGTGACGAGCTGGAGCTGGCGCGGGACATGCGGGACCGCAAGGCGCGCATGATGGAGCTGTCCCAGGCGTTCGTGGCCCTGCCGGGGGGCTTCGGGACGCTGGAGGAGCTTTCCGAGGCCATCACGCAGAGGCAGTTCGAGTTCATTCGCGGACCCGTCGTAGCCGTGAACACGTCCGGCTTCTACGACCATCTTGCCGCGTTCTTCGAGAGGTTCTACGAGGATGCGTTTTCCAAGCCGGCATTCCGCTCCACCTGCGCGTTCGTGTCCGGCCCGGCGGAAGCGCTGGAGTACATCCGCACCTATGCCGCGCCGCCGCCCGTGAGCAAGTGGTTCAAGCCGACGGGCTGACGGGGGAGAGCCTCGGTCAGGCCGGAGCCCCCATCAGGCCCGTGCCCTCCAGCAGGAGTCTCATGTCTCGCGCGTTCTGCGCGGCATTCCCGCGCCAGTGGTTGTTGAAGAACACCAGGAGCACGGGGACCTTTTCCATGATCAGCTTGATTCGCTGCACCCACTCGTCGAGCTCGCCCTTGTTGTAGAGGTAGTTGTAGCGGGAGGCGTTGTCCCCGGTCCACCACTGCGCCTTGTTGCGGCCGTGGAACCGCACGTAGCCCAGCGGGCCGGTGGTTTCCGTTGTCGGCGGCAGGAGGTTGGGAAGCGCCGGCTCATCCACGCTCACCAGGGAGACACCCCGCTCGCGCAGTCCCTGGAGCACGGAGTCCTGAAGCCACTCCCGCTTTCGGAACTCCACCGCCAGCGGAAGGCCTTCCAGCCGGGCGCACAGCTCGGCCAGCCGGGAGCGGGACTCCGGCGTGTAGCGGAAGCTGAACGGGAACTGCAGGAGCACCGCGGCCAGGCGTCCGGCGTCCGTCATCGGCTGGAGGCCGGCCCTGAACTCATCGATATCCTTCTCCCAGGTCTCCCCGATCTCGTGAGTCAGGCTGCGGTGCGCCTTCAGGGCGAAGGAGAAGTCAGGCCCGGCAACTGCCATCATCCGCTCCAGCATGCGCGGGCGGGGCTGCCGGTAGAAGCTGAAGTTAAGCTCCACCACGGGAAACTCGCGGGCGTACAGCCCCAGGAAGTCCTGGCGCGCGGTCCCCTCCGGGTAGACGGGGCCCACCCAGTCATCGTAGGAGTAGCCGCTTGTGCCCACGAGGATCCGTGCCCGCTGCGGCATCAGTAGCCCGCTGCCTTGTCCACGACGTCGTGGAGCGGCTCGCCGCGCACCCAGCGGCCGAGGTTGTCACAGAACACCGTGAACGCTTCCTCGTCGTAGCCGGGGTGGTTGCCGCCGTAGTGGGGAGAGATGATCACGTTGGGCAGGCGCCACAGCGGGTGGCCGTCCGGAAGCGGCTCGGGGTCCGTCACGTCCAGGCCCGCGCCCCGCACCCGGCCGTCCTGGAGCGCCTTCACCAGCTCGTCCGTGACGACAGCCGGGCCCCTGCCGCCGTTGACGATCCACGCTGCCTTCATCACGTCCATCTCCGTCTTTCCGACGAAGCCTGCCGTTTCCCTGGTGCCGGGAAGGAGCAGCATCACCAGGCGCGCCTCTGCGAAGACCTCGCGGCGGCGCTCCGGCCCCACCACCTCGTCCACGGCGGCGGAGGGTCGTCCGTGCCGGCTGATCCCCACCACGCGCATTCCCATGACACGGCCGATGGCGGCGCACTGCGCTCCGATGACCCCGAGACCGGCCACGCACAACAGGCCGCCGGCAAGCCCTCCGAGGTCCTTCAGCAAAGGCTCCGTCTCCCACGTGCCGCGGTCCTGCGCCCGCAGCGCGCCGTGGAGGTTGCGCGCGAGCATCAGCGCCATTCCCCACAGGTGCTCCGCCAGGCAGTGGGCGTGGATGTGCACGTTCGTGAGCGCGGACGGGTGCCGGCGCGCCTCCGGCAGCGCCAGCAGGCCATCCACCCCCGCGGAGCTGGACTGCAGCCACTGGAGGCTCTCCGCCTGGAGCCACAGCCGGGAGGGCAGCCTCGGGTAGCAGACCTGCACGCGCCGCACGAGCCCGGGGTCCGCGTCCAGGTCCTTCTCCGTCACGATCCGGCAGCCCGGCGCCGCGCTCCGCAGCCGCGCCTGCTGCGCGTCCGTCAGCGCCGTGGTCACGAGGATCACGGGTCCTGTGTTCATTGCCATGAGTCAAGTTATACTGGCGTCCCATGCCTCGGGAAGAGATGCCCGGTTTCATCCGCGTCCACCACGAGTGGACGTCCGACGAACGCTGGAACGCCGTGGCCAGCCGGTTGGGCCGGCGCGGCGAGCGCTCCCGCGTCCCGCCGGGGCTGTACGCGCTGGGAAGCCCGGGGGAGGAGTCCCCCGTCATCGTCACGGCCAGCTACCGGTTGACCTTCGACCTGCTGAGACGGGACCTCGCGGGGATTGACGGCTGGATCCTCGTGCTGGACACGCGCGGGCTGGACGTGGGAAGCGCGGTCGCCGCCGGCCGGTTCGCAACGGACGAGCTGTGCAAGCGCGTTCTCTCCGCCCGGCTTTCGGACGTGGTGCTGCATCGGCGCCTTCTCCTGCCGATGCGCTCCGCCTCCGCCGTGGACCGGCAGGACGTGGAGCGCGCCACCGGCTTCCAGGTGCTCCACGGCCCCGACCGCTCCACGGATGTGAAGCGGTTCCTTGCCGGCGAGCCGGTGCCGGACCGCCCGTTCACGGTTCGGGACGCCCTGGTGCTCACGCCCGCCGAGCTCGGCCGCGCGCTCGCGTGGTTCCCCGGCTTCGCATTTGCGGCCCTGCTGTTTGCGGGCCTGGGGCCCGACGGGGTGCAGCTCGACCGGGCGTTCGCCGGCTCCTGGCCACTGCTCGTGCTGGGACTGGCGCTGGCCGCGGGTGCGTCGGTCCTGGCGCCGCTTCTCAGCGCCGCCCTGCCTTTCGTGCCGCTGTGGACGGCGGGGCTTGCCGCCGGGCTTGCCGTGGACGGGGCCCTGCTGGAAGCGGCGCACCTGGCGGCCCGGATGGACCGCTGGCTGCACGCCGCTTGCTGGCTGTTCTTTCCGTGTGCCGGAGCCTGGGTGGCCTCCCGGTTTCGGCGCGCCATGCCGGTGCCCGCCGGCGGCGGGGCGGCGCGACCCGGCCGGCCCCCCGCCGTGCTCGTGGCGGCCGCCGCGCTCATCGCCCTGCTGGTGCTGGCAGCGCTCGTGCTTTCCAAGTCCACCCGGGGGGGGTAGACTCAGGCCGATGAAGATCATCGTCGGCCATTCGAACATGGACCTCGACTGCCTCGGGTCCCTGGCGCTGGCGCGGGTGCTCTTCCCCGGGCACCGGGCCGTGAGAAGCAGGCTGATCCACCCCGTGGCGCGGACGCTGTACAACCTGTACGCGGATCACCTGGACCTGGCGATGCCGGACGAGCTTCCCGCGGAGGCCGTGGAGGAGGTCGTGGTGGTGGACACCAGGAGCCGCGGCCGGCTGCGGGAGTACGAGCGGCTGTTCGCCTCCGGGCCGCGCGTGGAAGTGTGGGACCACCATCCGGATGATTCGTCGGACATAGATGGCGCGCTGCTGTGCGGCGCGCCGGCGGGCTCCAACACCACGCTCCTGGCGCAGGAGGCAATGCGGCGCGGCCTGCGCCTGGGCCCGGAAGATGCGACCATCGCCCTTACGGGGGTCTTTGCGGACACCGGCGGCTTCCTGCATGAGAACGTGACGCCCTCGGACTTCTCCGCCGCGGCCTGGCTCCAGCAGCAGGGCGGCTCCCTGACGCTGGTGAAGTCGTTCCTGCGCACGCTGAAGGAGGAGTCCCAGCTCACCATCTTCCACGAGCTTCTCCATCACCTGTCCTACCAGACGGTGCACGGCCACCTCGTGCTCATGCTCTACCAGGAGATGGACCGGCAGGTGGCCGGGCTGGCCGCCGTGGTGGAGAAGGTGCTGGAGGTGGAGAGCCCGGATGCGCTGTTTGCCGTGTTCTCGTTCCTGAGGGACAACGAGGTCCTGCTGATCGGCCGGGGACAGGAGCCGGGGCTGGACGTCTCCCGGATCCTTCGCGCCTTCGGCGGCGGGGGGCACGCCCAGGCATCGTCCGCGCTGCTGAAGGGAGCTCATGGCCGGGACACGTTCCACGCGCTGCAGGCCTGCCTGAAGACGATGCTCGCGGACGCGCTCTCCGCCACCTCCATCATGGACACGCACGTTCCGACCATCCACGCTGACAGCCCGCTGCAGGAGGCCTCCCGGCTGCTGGAGATCTCTGACCGCACGGGCATGCCCGTCACGGACGCGGAGGGAAAGCTGTGCGGCTACCTGGGGCTGCGGGACATCGCCAAGGCCCGGCGCGGCGGCCAGCTCTCCGGCCCGGTCGGCTCCCACATGGTCCGCCGGGTCGTGAGCGGCACGCCGAGCTCCTCCCTGCGGGAGATAGAGAACCTGTTCTTCTCCCACACCATCTACGACCTTCCCATCGTGGAGGACGGCCGCCTGGTGGGGATCGTCCGGCGTGACGCGTACCTGCGGGCGCGCGCCGGCCAACCGGTGGAGGTGCACGGCTGACGCGGCGTCGGCTTCCATCGTAGGATGCGGCCGATGAACGACATGATTTCGCACCTGCGTGCCCTGCGAAGGGACTGCCGCGGCTACTGGGCCGAGCGGATCCTCGCGGAGATCGAATATGCGCTGGCCCTTTCCCGCGCCTCCGGAAACTCCCACGACTCCCTGCTGCGCACCGTGCTGGAGAGCCTGGCCGCCGAGCACTCGGAGCTGGGCGCCCTGGGCCGCGAGACGGCGGAGGAGACCGAGGCGCGCCTGCAGCCGCTGGCCTCGGAAGCCAGGTCCTTCCAGGTGATCTGCGCCGCGCACGCGCACATCGACATGAACTGGCTGTGGGGCTTCGACGAGACGGTGGCGGTCACCCTGGACACGTTCCGCACCGTCCTGGGGCTCATGACCGAGTACCCCTCCTTCACGTTCTCCCAGTCGCAGGCGTCCGTCTACCGCATCGTGGAAGAGCACGACCCCGAGATGCTGAAGGAGATCCGCCGGCGCGTGAAGGAAGGCCGGTGGGAGGTCACGGCTTCTACCTGGGTGGAGGCGGACAAGAACATGCCCACGGGGGAGAGCCTGGCCCGGCACGCGCTGCTCACCCGTCGGTACCTCGGCGAGGTCCTGGAAATGGACCCGAACCTCCTGCTCCTTGACTTCGAGCCGGACACCTTCGGCCACAGCCGTCACGTTCCCGAGGTCCTGCGGGAGGCGGGCGTGCGCTGGTACTACCACTGCCGCGGCTCTGACGAGCACACGCTGTATCGCTGGCAGTCGCCGTCCGGGGCGTCCGTGCTGTGCTACCGGGACCCGTACTGGTACAACGCGGTGGTGGGACCGGAACTGGTGGCGGAGGCGCCGCTGTACTGCCGCGCGCACGGCATGCAGTCCCTGCTTCGCGTGTACGGCGTGGGAGACCACGGCGGCGGCCCCACCCGGCGCGACATCGAGCGCATCCTGGACATGGACACCTGGCCGATCTTTCCGCGGCTGAAGTTCGGAACCTACCGCGAGTTCTTCACCGCCGCGGAAAAGAGCACTGTCTCGCTTCCCGTGGTCGACCGGGAGCTGAACCCGATCTTCGACGGCTGCTACACGTCCCAGTCCCGCATCAAGGCATCCCACCGCACAACGGAGCGCCGCCTGGTGGAGGCGGAGGGATTCGCGAGCCTCGCGTCCGTGGTGACCTCGGCCCCTTTCCGCGGCCCGGCATTCTCCCGGGCCTGGGAGGGAGTCCTGTTCACCCACTTCCACGACATCGTGACGGGGTCCGGCGTTGCCCAGACGCGGGACTACACCTTGGGCCAGCTCCAGCGCTCGCTGGCCGTTGCCGCGGCGGAGCACGGCGGCGCGCTGAGGCGGATCGCGTCCCACGTGGACACCTCGTCCCTGGGCGACCACCGGGAGGACGCGAGGAACAATCTCTCCGAGGGCGCCGGTGCCGGCTACGGCGTGGCGGACTTCGGGCTCTCCCGGGTGGAACGCGGCCGGGGACGGACCCGGATTGCCCACGTGTTCAACGCGTTGCCGTGGGACCGCGTGGAGAACGCGGAGATCGTGCTCTGGGACTGGCCCGGGGATCCGTCCCGGCTGCAGGTCAGGGATTCATCGGGAAACCCGCTGCCGCACCAGGTCCTTCCCAACGACGCTGACCCGCTCTTCGGGACGGCATACTGGGGACACGACTACCTGCGCGTGCTCGTGACCGTATCCGTCCCCGGCCTGGGCTACACCACCTGCTCCATCTCTGAAGCGCTGCCGCCCGAGATACCGTCCCGCGCCGTCCAGGATCCCCGGGTGCAGCGCCCCGAGTCTCATGTCCTGGAGAACGACCGGGTCCGCGGTGAGTTCGACGGGCAGACGGGCGCGCTCACGTCACTTCGTGACAAGGAAACCGGCGAGGAGATGCTGGACGTCTCCCGGGCCGGCGGGATCTTCCGGCGCGTGCTGGAAGACGACAGCCGCGGGATGACCGCGTGGGTGGTGGGCCGCTGGATGACGTGCGCCAGTTTTCACGAGCGCGCAAGGTGCTCCGGCGTGCAGGGCACGCCAAGGCGCCAGTGGCTTCGCTACGAGCTGGAGCACGGCGCCTCGCGGCTTGCGGCCACCGTCACCCTGGAGCAGGGCTCTTCCGTTCTGACGTGGAACGTGGAGTGCGAGTGGCTGGAGCCGGGCCGAAAAGGGCAGGGGGTCCCGCAGCTGAACTTCTTCCTGCCGGCCGCCGCCGAGCTGAAGACCTACCGCTTCGATGTCCCCTTTGGCACCGTGGAACGGGGGCCCGCGGAAATGGACCTGCCGGCCACCAGCTGGGTGATGGGCATCCCGAAAAAGGGAGCGCACCGGGCGCTGGCGGTGCTCGCCGACCACACGCACGGATTCCGATGCCGGGACAACGCGATTTCCCTCACGCTGCTTCGAAGCTCCATCGATCCCGACCCCCATCCCGAGCTGGGCATGCACCGTTTCAGCTTCGGCGTGGCCGTGGTGGACCCCGGCAGCACGGTGGCGATGGTTCGGGCCGCGGCCGAGAGGGCCCATCCGTTTTCCGTCATCTCCGGGACCCCGCATGCCGGTTCGCTTCCGCTCTCCCAGGGCTTCCTGTCGGTGGCCGGCGGCGCGGCCTTCTCCGCGCTCAAGACGATCGACGACCATTCCTCCGGGAGCCTCGTGATCCGGCTGTACGAGGTGGAAGGCAGGAAGAGCACCGCCGCGGTGAGCCTGTTCTGCGAACCCTCACGGGTCTGGATTGCGGACCTGCACGAGAAGCCGGTCCCGACGGCGGAGGGGATGATCCGTCAGGACGGTGCCACCGTCCACGTCGAGCTGCAGCCGTACCGCGTCACAACACTGGTGGTGGAGTTCGCGGGCTGTCGATAGCGCAGCCGCTTCGTTCGGAGTCGGCGGCCGGGGGCGGGGCGGGCGCCGGAAGGGCCGCCATGGAACACGCAGGTTCAGCGCGCCGCCCGCCCCTTGACTCGCGGCGCCGCGGCCCGCTACCATGCGTGCCTACATTCTCGCGGAGGATCAAGTGGGAAAGACCCATCGAGGCAAAGGACTGAAAGACCAGGTGCGCAACGGCAGGACCGTGTGCCCCGTGTGCAAGCGCACGGCCGTGAAGGTCGTGTACGAAATCACTGTCAAGGAAAAGACGGTCAAGGTCTGCAAGACGTGCAAGGCCTCGATCGGCAACGGCAAGATGCAGAAGGAAGTGGAAGCGCTCGTTCCCGCGAGCTGAGGAGCCTGTCGGACGGCCCTGTCTTCACGCTCCCGTGGCCGTCCGTGACCCTGGCTCCGAGGCTCCGCGTTGTTCCCGGGATTCCGCCGAAGTTTCCTCCTCTGACATCTCTTCCGCAAGGCTCGACAGCTCTCCGCACAACGCCGTCACCCGCTCCAGGATGCGTGCCGCCCCCGCGGCGGATGACCGGGCGCGGTCTGCCTCCGTCTGGACCGTGGGGAACGACGCGGCGCCCGCCCGTGCCGCATCCAGCCGCACTCGAGCCTGCTCGATTCCCTCCGTCGCCGCCTGGAGGAAGCCTTCTATCTGCGCGCCGGCCGTCGCGGCCTCGTGCGCACCCACGCCCGACTCCTGGGCCGCCTGGTTCACCGTGAGCAGCGCCTCCCTGGCCCGCGCCAGCGCCTCTCTCAGGCTGCGTGCCCCTTCCTCGGCTCCTTCTGCCAGCCGGCGCATCTCCTCCGCCGCTGCCGCCCCTGTTCGGCGCGGACTGCCCGGCCGGGACGCCTCCAGGGCCGAGTTCAGCGCCAGGATCCGGGCGCGCTCTGCCCGTTCCATGGCGCCCTCCGCTGCTTTCGCGGCCTCCTCCAGCGCCAGGGAAACCGCCGTGCTGCTCGTGATGACCCTGTTGAGCTTTTCCTCCACTGCGGCGGACCTCTGGCCGGCCTCCCGGCCGCCGGATCTCGCCTGGCCCATGTCGTCCGCCGCTTTGCGCACCGAGTCGGCGAGCTGGGAAAACAGCGCCATGCGCGCGCCGATTCCTGCCCGCAGCTCCGCGGAAGCCTCTTCCGCCAGGTGAACCTCGCGGGCCGTGTCGGCCACGGCCTGGGAGCCGGCCGCGGTCTCCGCCGCCAGCCCGCGCGCCCGCTCGCGGACCCGTACGGCGGACTCCTTCAGCCGCGTGGCTTCCGCCTCACTTTCCCGCGCGTGGGCCGCCGCCTCGTCGCGCTGCCGGCTCAGTCCCGTGGCCAGGATGTCAGCCTGCCGGGCGCGGCGCAGGCCGATCAGGAGCAGCGCGCCACCCACGAGCACGAGGGCAGCGGCCAGGAAGCCGGCCAGCGCCGCCACGCGCCCGGCGGGCATTCCCGTCATCTCCGAGGATACCAGCACGTACCAGCCGGGGGGACCCGTGCGGGAAATGGCGGTGAGCATCCGGCGTCCGTGGGAAGAGAAGGCGTCCACGGTCATGCCGGCGGGACGGGCCACGACGTCCAGCGCGGCGCGCAGGCGCGGCCGCTCGGATGCGTCTACCATCTCGAACACCGTGGCCGCGGATGGCTTCTCCGGTCCGCGGGAGAGCAGGAGCGCTCCCTGCCGGTCGGCGAGCACGTAGGAGAAGCCGCGCTCGTCGTCCGCGGCGGAGAGGGCTGCCGCGGCAAGCCGCGGAAGGTCGGTGGCGCAGGAGACGGCGCCGATCAGCTCCTTGCCGTTCATGACGCGCATGCTGGTCCGCACCTGCCGAGGGTCATCGGAAACCACCACGCCCTCTGAGGCGAGGCCGGCCGGATACCACGCGTCACGGGTGTCCGAGGGGGAGAGCGCGGCAACCGCCGCCCCGGACTGGTAGACGGTGCGCGTGCGCTCGCTGGCCAGGTACACCGTCATCCCGGGGACAAGGCCGGAGAAGCTCGTGATCTCCTCCAGCGCGGCCTGCGCGTGGGAGCGGTTGGAGACGGTGAGCCTTTCTCCCTGGAACTTCACCCACAGCCACACCGCGGGCGAGGTGGCCAGCACCCGGGTGGCGTCCGACTGCTGCTGCACCGACGCGTCGAGCTGCCGTTCGACGGCCGCGGCGGAGTCCGCCAGGCGGCGCACGAGGGAGGCCCGGACGTCCGTCTCGTGCCAGCGCCACACGCTCGCCAGGATGGCAAGCCCGGCCACCGGGAGGACCACGAGGGCGGGAAGCACCAGCGGCAGCGGTCCGTTCCGTGTCCGTTTCATGCGGGTGAGTATAGGAGCGGCCATTGCGCGCCGTCAAGCAAGCGGGTAGACTCGTCCTTCAATGCCGGAGCCAGTGTTCGTCGCCCTCCTGCTCGCGGACCGCGTGATCACGGAGGACAACCAGAAGAAAGGGATCATCGGGACCTTCACGCAGTTCACCGTCCGGCAGGTCCCGGTCGGACTGCCGCCCTGGTTCGTCTACGCGGCGGTGACCAACATTTCCGGAGAGCACCCGTTTTCCCTGAACCTCGTGGTGGATCGCACGCAGCAGGTCATCTTCTCCGCCGGCGGCAACCTGCGCGTGGACGAGCCGCGCCGCGTCGTGGAGCTCGTCATCCCGGTGCCGAGCGTGGTCTTTCCCGAGGCCGGGACGTACATCGTCTCGTTCCACGTGGGCGGAGAACAGATCGGCTCCCGGATCCTGGACGTGGTACTGGCCGAGACCCCGGCCCCGTCGGCCTAGTCCGGCAGGCAGCTATCCTTGAACTGGCAGCGGCGCCGGCAGTGCTGCCGCCGGGATTCCAGCGCCTTCACGTACGCGGGCAGGTCCACCGGGCGGCGCGCCACGCCGGTTTCCATTGCCGCGCGCGCCACCGCCGGCGCTTCCCAGAAAAGGATCCGGGGGTCCAGCGGCTTGGGGATGAGGTAGCCCGGCCCGAAGGAGAGGGCGCCCGCGTCAAAGGCTTCCAGCATGCACTCCGGCACTCCCTCGTGAGCCAGGGCGGCCAGGGCGCGCGCGGCGGCCAGCTTCATCTGCGCATTGATGGTCCGCGCCTGCACGTCCAGCGCTCCGCGGAAGATGAACGGGAACCCCAGCAGGTTGTTGATCTGGTTCGGGTAGTCGCTGCGCCCCGTGCCCACGATGGCGTCCGGCCGGGCCTCCCGCGCCTCCTCGTACCCGATCTCGGGGTCCGGATTGGCGCAGGCAAACACCACCGGGCGGTCCGCCATGCTTCGCAGCATGTCCGCGGTGAGAAGGCCCTTGCCGGACAGCCCCAGGAACACGTCGGCGCCTTTGACCGCGTCCGCCAGCGTCCTCTCTTCCGTGGAAACCGCAAAGCGCTGCTTGTACGGATTCATGTTGTCGCGTCGACCGGAGTAGACCACGCCCTTGGTGTCCACCAGCCGGATGCCGGCCCGGGATACGCCCATGGTCACGTAGAACTCCGCGCAGGCGATGGCGGCGGCCCCGGCGCCGCAGACCACCACCTTGATGCCGGCGATCTCGCGTCCCGTGAGCTCCAGCGCGTTCAGCAGCGCGGCGCCGGTGATGATGGCCGTGCCGTGCTGGTCGTCATGGAACACCGGGATGTCGAGCATGGCGGAGAGCCGCGATTCCACCTCGAAGCACTCCGGGGCCCGGATATCCTCCAGGTTGATGCCGCCAAAGGTGGGCGCCAGCGCCGCCACCGCGCTCACCATCTCCTCCACGCCCGGGGCCTGCAGCTCGATGTCGAACACGTCCACGTCCGCGAAGCGTTTGAACAGGACCGCCTTGCCTTCCATGACCGGCTTGGCGGCCAGAGGGCCGCGGTTGCCCAGCCCGAGGATGGCGGTGCCGTTGGTCACCACGGCCACGAGGTTGCCGCGCGCGGTGTACTCGGAGGCCAGCGCGGGATCCTTCTCGATGGCCTCCACCACCCAGGCCACGCCGGGGGTGTATGCCAGGGAGAGATCGCGCTGGGTGTCCAGCTTCTTGCTGGGGATGACCTCGATCTTGCCGGGACGCCCGACGCGGTGGTAGTCGAACACGTCCTGCGGCTTCAGCGGCCCCGTGGATGAAGCGCGCGTCATTTGTCCGAGATCCTCACCGTCGTTCCGCCCGTCCTTCCAAAGACCTCCGGCTGGTACATGCACTCCGCCGTGACCGGGGGGGTGGGGAAGAGGCCCGGCGTGGTCGTGCGGAAGAGGAAGCTCACCTCGTGCCGCCCGCGGTCAAGCTGGTCGAAGTAGAACCTCACCTCGTCATCGTAGATGTGAGTCGTGTACCCGAACTCCCCGTAGTCCCCCGTGTACCCCTGGTCGGAGCCGTCCCCGCTGTCCCCCGTGTCTCCCGATCCCTGGTCCGGGGCGGCGGGAGGCTTCACGATCTGCGAGGTGAGGAGCGATCCGTCGATGGGCTCCGCTCCCGAGGGGATCGGGGCGCGGAGCGCCACGTAGCTGCGGTCCTTCGATGAGTAGAACACCACCTTCATCGTGTAGACCTTGCCCAGCCCGAGATCCGTTGCGCTGACCACGGTCCCCGTGTCGTCCCGGATCTCCGTGGCGATGCCGATACCCTCGTCCCGTGGTTCGGCGGCGGAGGCCAGCATGGCGGTACGCAGCTCCGCGGTGTAGTACAGCGTGCCCGTGCCCGTGAGCCCGAGCGTGAGGGGCAGCATCGTCCCGGTGGGCGCGGAACGGCCGCGCTCCCGCGCCACCGCGGCGGCGAGGTCCGCCGCCGTCACCTGCTTGCGGAACGGGTTGCGGGAGAAGCCCCGGAAGCGGTTCTTCGCAAGCTCCGAGGTGCCCAGCTTCACGCTTGCCGTGAAGTCCGCGTTCGTCTCGTGCCCCTTCGTCACGATCTCGGAGAACGCCTGCAGGATCCAGCCCGCGTTGCTCGTGTTCTCCCAGTAACCGGTGGAGTTGGCCGCCAGCAGGTCGTTGGCGAGCCCCAGCACGAGCTGGGAATCCGGCGCCACGCGCGCGTACAGCATGAGGAGGAGCGCCTTGGCCTGGAGGTTGCCCCCGTACCACATCCAGTCATTCACCGTGCCCACGAGCGTCACCGTCCGGGTCCCGACGCGCACGAAGTTCTTCAGCCGGGTGAGCACCGCCTGCGCCGCGCGCGCGTTGCCCATCGCATCGTAGGCCAGCCCGACGAAGCCGTATCCGAAGACGCCGATGTCGTCCCCCCTCTTGGCCATCGCGTCCGCGCGTTCGCTCTCATCCTTGCCGTAACGCGTGAGCACGTACAGAGCGTATGCCTGGAGGTACGTCCCGACCCACGGCTTGTCGTAGTTCGCGTCCAGGTACGAGAGCATCGCCGCCTGGTTGATCTCGTCCGGGATCCTGATCCCCTTGTCCCGGGCGGCCGCCAGGAGGTGCGCCACGCGCAGCGTCACGTAGTAGTTGGAGCGGCGCGGGGACGGGTCATCCCAGTACGAGAACCCGCCGTCCTCGTTGGCAAAGCGCACCAGCGTGGAGAGGTCCGCCGCACCGGTCGCAAGCGTCGGGAACAGGACTCGGGCGAACAGCTTGCTGGTCACCTGCTCCAGGCAGTCATA
>DASRZR010000427.1:0-2142 GCA_035686185.1 Spirochaetia bacterium
GCGCTCCAGGAGCTGGAGGCGCTGCGCGCGTTGCGCAACGCCAACGCGGAGAAGATGAAGGGCAAGCTCTCGCCGCAGGAGAGGACGCCGCTCATCGAGGAGGGCAAGCGCCTGAAGGAGGCCATCGTCCAGCAGGAGGCCCGGCACGAAGACCTGGAGAAGAGGCTCCTGGCGGAGGCGGTGAAGGTTCCCAACATGTCCCACCCGGCGGCGCCCGTGGCGGAGGGAGAGGCCGGCAACAAGCCCCTGCGCACCTGGGGCACGCCCGCGGTCCGGGACTTCACGCCCCGGGACCACGTCCAGGTGGGGCAGTCCCTGGGCCTCATCGACTTCGAGGCCGGGGCCCGGGTGGCGGGCCAGAAATTCTACTACCTGAAGAACCAGGCGGTGCTCCTGGAGCTCGGGCTGGTGCGCTACGCGCTGGACGCGCTGTCCCGGTCCGGGTTCACCCTCATGGCCACGCCCGATGCCGCGCGGGAGGAGATCGTGGCCGGACACGGCTTCAATCCCCGTGGTCCAGAGAGCAACATCTACGCGCTGGAGGGAACGGACCTCTACCTCATCGCCACCGCGGAGATCACTCTGGGCGGCTACCACGCCGGCAGCGTGCTGGCGGCGGAAGACCTGCCGGTGAAACTCGCCGGCGTCAGCCACTGTTTCCGCAGGGAGGCGGGCGCGGCGGGGCAGTTCTCCAAGGGTCTCTACCGCGTGCACCAGTTCACAAAGGTGGAGATGTTCGTCTTCAGCCGCCCCTCCGCCTCGGAGGAGATCCTGGAGGAGCTCACGCGGATAGAGGAGGGCATCTTCCAGGGCCTGGAGATTCCCTACAGGATCGTGGATACCTGCACGGGAGACCTTGGCGGGCCGGCCTACCGCAAGTATGACATAGAGGCGTGGATGCCCGGGCGTGGTGAATCCGGTGACTGGGGTGAGATCACCAGCGCTTCAAACTGCACCGACTACCAGGCGCGCAGGCTGGGGATCAGGTACAGGGACGGCACGGGAAAGAACCCGCTGGTGCACACGCTCAACGGCACGGCGCTCGCCGTCTCCCGCACGCTCATCTCCCTGCTGGAGAACTTCCAGCAGAAGGACGGAAGCGTGCGTCTGCCGGCGGCGCTCGTTCCCTACACGGGGTTTGCGGAGATCAGACCGGCAGCAGGGGGCTGAGGCCCGCCACCGGCCGGGGCCGGCATGGCTCGCCGGCCTAGCGGGTCATGGACGCGAGATTCCGCGCCAGGTGCTCGTAGTAGTCCTTGAAGAGGTATGTCGGACGCTGGCGCATCTGCTGCTTGGTGGCATCATGCAGCTCGTCACGGCAGCCCTCGCAGAGGTCCTTGTCCAGGATCGTGAAGTAGTTGATGTCCCTGCGCGCCGCACCCACGGGCTTCTTGCAGATATCACATACAATCGCTGTCATGATCTCGCTCCTTGCCTCGTCTTTCCGTCATTGTAAAACAATTCGCGGCCGCTGTCGAGTGCGCGCCGGGGTGGACGCGGCCCGGGGTTTCTGTGTACCCTCAGAGTAGAGACCCGGGAGAGGATGTTTGAAAATGGCAGTGTCGCAGGGGCGGCCGATGGTGCTCGACAGGCTGCGGGAAGAGAACATTCCCTACCTTCTCTGCGGGTATTCCTCCCTGGATCGCTACTTCCGCGTTCAGGATCCCGGTCCCCTCTACCTCGCCACGGACTCCTCCATCGTTTCTCTGGCAAAAGCCTTTGACGACCTGCAGTTCCCGGGGCTCCCCATGGAGGATGCGGCGGTTTCCTCAAATGGCGATCGCGTGGTCTTCCGGTGCGTGGATACCCTGGCCGTCCCCCCCACCGCTCCTTTCAGCGTCCTGCGGCTTCTCTACGATCCTCGGCGCAACGCCTTCCTGGATCGCCTGGACCTCTATCCCGACCTTCGCGCGCCCGGTCTGATTCCCGCGCCGGACGGGTCACCGTCGTGGCTGACGCTCTGCGAGGCGGCCCGGCTCGTCTCCCGCTATCACTACGCCACCGAACCGACGTCTCTCGGCTGGAGTCGCGGTGATGCCCTGCCGCCGCTCACCTATCAGCGGGACCTGCTCGCCGCGCTGCTGGGGTCGCGATACGCGGACAGGGGGCTGGCGCTGCTTGCCCAGGCGGGGTTCGTGGCGG
>DASRZR010000428.1:0-2234 GCA_035686185.1 Spirochaetia bacterium
CTACTCGCGTCGCGTTCTCCTTCACTATGGCGGCGGGAGCATCCGCGCGTCGGGGCTGTATGACCGGATCTGCCGTGCGCTGAAGGAGTCCGGCATCGACTTCGTGGAGCTTGGCGGCGTGAAGCCCAACCCTCGTCTCAGCCTCGTGCGGGAAGGAATCCGGCTGTGCCGGGAGAAGCGGCTGGACTTCATCCTCGCGGTCGGCGGCGGCAGCGTCATCGACTCGGCCAAGGCCATCGGCATCGGCACCCCCGCGGACGGGGACGTGTGGGACTTCTACCTCAAGACGACAAAGGTCACCGAGATGCTGCCGGTGGGCGTGGTGCTCACCATCCCGGCCGCCGGAAGCGAGGCGAGCAACGGGTCGGTCATCACGAACGAGGACGGCTGGCTCAAGAAAGACGCCGGCGGGGAATGCATGCGACCGCGGTTCGCCATCATGAACCCCGAGCTCACGTTCACGCTCCCGCCCTACCAGACGGCCTGCGGAGCCGCCGACATCATGGCGCACGTGATGGAACGCTACTTCACGCGCGTGCGGGACGTTGACTTCACCGACCGCCTCTGCGAAGCCACCTTGCGGACGATCATCGAGAACGTGCCGGCGGCGCTGGCGGAGCCACAGGACTACGATGCGCGCTCCCAGATCATGTGGGCGAGTACGATTGCCCACAACGACCTGCTGGGCACGGGGCGGGTGGGAGACTGGGCCTCTCACATGATCGAGCACGAGCTGTCGGGCATCTACGACGTGGCCCACGGCGCGGGGCTGGCGGTCACGTTCCCGGCCTGGATGAAGCACGTGTACAAGAACGACGTGGAACGGTTTGCGCGCTTCGCCGTGGCCGTGTGGGGCGTGGAGCCGCGGTTCGACTGGCCCGAGCGCACGGCGCTGGAGGGCATCGGCCGCACGAAGAACTTCTTCCGCGGCATCGGCCTTCCCACCAGCCTGCCGGAGCTCGGCGTCACCGACGATCGATTCGAGGAGATGGCCTCCAAGGCCACCGCGGCCGGGCCGGTGGGCAACTTCGTGAAGCTCGGCAGGGACGACGTGGCCGCGATCTACCGCCTGGCCCGATAGGGAGGTCATCTACGTCCGGCTCCCGGCGTGCTGTTCTGTTCGTCCTGGCCGCGGCCGTGGCGCTGGCGCTGCAGGCGTGCACCGTTCAGAGCCTTGCGCTGCGGTCCGTGGACGGCCTGTTCGACGCCACGGTGAGCGCGTTGATGTCCGAAGGGGACCTGCGGTTCGCGGAATCGGCGATCACCGGGAACCTGAAGCTCCTGGAGGGCGTGGTCGCAAGCGACCCGTCGAACGTGCGCTACCTGGAGCTCGCGTGCATGGGCTACACGAGCTACGCGCTGGCCTTCGCGGACGACGAGCCGTCCCGCGCGCTCGTGTTCTATTCCCGGGCCCGTGACTACGGCATCCGCGGCCTCCAGCAGCGCGGTATTCCGAAGGGCGCGTTCACTTCCGATGAGGCAACGATGAGCGCCGCGCTGCGCCGGCTGGGGGCCAGCGACGTCCCGCTGGCGTTCTGGACCGCCAACGCGTGGGGCAGCGCGATACGACTGGAGCCGGACGATCCCGATGCGGTGGCATCCGTGCCCACTGCGAACGCGCTCATGGAATGGGTGAAGGCGCGGGACCCCGACTTCTTCTACGGTGGCCCCTACCTTTACTTCGGCGTCTATTATGGAAGCTATCCGCCGGCGTTCGGGGGCCGCCCGGATCTCTCCCGGCAGAGCTTCGAGCGCGCCGTGGCCTCCAGCAGGGACCGCTTCCTCATGACGGACGTCCTGTATGCCCGCACCTACGCGGTACTGGCGCAGGACCGCGATCTTTTTCACCGGCTCCTGACCCGGGTGGTGGAGGCGTCCCCGGACCTTCTTCCTGAGCAGCGCCTGGCCAACGCCGTGGCGCAGCAGCGCGCGCGCCAGCTCCTGGCGCGCGAGGAGGACCTGTTCTGAACACGCAAGCAGCTTCTGGTGGTCGCCACCACAGGTGGCGGCTGTGGATTGCAGCTCTCTTCCTGTTGCTGCCCGCGGCGGCCGCGACGGCGCAGCAGTACACGATCAAGTTTGCCACGATAGCGCCGGAGGGCAGCACGTGGATCGCGGTGATGCGGGAGCTGGATGCCGCCGTGAGGGCACAGAGCGGCGGCCGCCTCGGATTCCGTTTTTACCCCGGGGGCGTGGCGGGAGACGAGAAGGACGTGATCCGCAAGATCCGCCTG
>DASRZR010000429.1:0-36987 GCA_035686185.1 Spirochaetia bacterium
CCCCGTGCTGACCAAGGACGACCTGCGCGCGCACTTCCCCCACGGGGTGGTGCCGCGTGGGATGAGCTTCGAGGCAGGCATCGCGAGCGGGGAGATCGGCTCGGTGCGGACGAGCGGCACGGCGGATGAGGCGCTGGAGAACATCTGGAACCAGGCGTGGTGGGATGCCTCCGAGCGCGCCTCCTGGGCGCTGAACTCGGTGGCAGCCGCCACGGCTACCGGAAGTCACCGGGAAGCGATCCTTGCCAGCGCGCGTTCGGTGGGCATGCGCTCTGATGGTCCTCCGATGCGGCAGCAGGCCCGGATGCTCGGCCGGTTCCTTTTCCTGAACGAGTACGGGACCACCCCGGAATGGCCGGACGGCCACGAACGACGGATCCTCGACGAGCTGCGCGACTACCAGCCGCCGGTGCTGGAAGCAAACCCGTCTCTCCTGGCCCGGGTGGCGCGCTGGGCGGCGCGGACCGGCGCGGAGGCCTGGCAGCCCGCGCTCATCACGCTCACGTACGAGTTCCCCTCCGCCCTGCAGCTTCGGGACATCCGCCGCGTGTTCCGGTCCCCTGTGGCAAGCTCCCACGGCTCCACCGAGGCCGGCTACGTGTTCATGGAATGCGAGCACGGCCGGCTGCACCAGAACACGCAGTTCTGCCGCGTGGACCTCGTGCCGGTGCTCACGGGCCGGCATGTCGCCGGTGGCGCGCCCCGGCGGATCGTGGCCACCACGTTCGCAAACGCGTGGTTTCCCCTCCTTCGTTTCGACGTAGGAGACCTGGCGCTCGTGGCGGAGGAGCCGTGCCCCTGCGGACGCCGGGAAGGCCTGACCCTTTCATCGATAGAAGGCAGGGTGAAGAGCCTCTGCGTGACGGCCGACGGGGGTCTCGTGACGCACGGACAGATCGACCGGGCGCTGGCAGCGGTGGAAGGCCTGGAGCAGTACCGCATAGACCAGGAGGCGCCGAGGCAGATTCGCTGCCGGGTGGTCCCCGAACCCGGGCAGGGCATTCGCGTGGCGAGGTCCGTTCGCGCCGCGCTCGAGGATCTTTTCAAGGACGGCGTGGCCGTGGATGTCACGCCGGTTACGGGCCTCTCCCCGGAGAGATCCGGGAAGTTCCTGCTCGCCCTGAGGTCGTTCCCCCTCGAGGAGGCTCCGCATGCCTGAGCGCACCTTCTTCCTGCTGGCCGGAAACCCCGGTGCCCGGCGTTTCCACGGCCCCGACCCGCTCCTGCGGGAGGCGATCGCGGCGGCCGGGGTCCCCCGTCCCCGTGTGGCCTACGTCGGAGCGGCATCCGGCGACAACCGGGCATTCTTCCTGCTCATCGGCGGCATGCTGAAGCGAGCCGGCGCGGGGGAGGTGACACTTGCCCCGCTGTGCGGGAAGCGCGGGGGTCTCCGGCGCGCGCTGCCAACGCTGGAACAGGCTGACATCGTGTTCGTCTCGGGTGGCGACGTGGAAGAGGGCATGGGCGTGCTGCAGCGCACCGGCGCGCTCCCTCACCTCGTCCGGCTGCACCACGCGGGCAAGCCGTTCATCGGCATATCGGCGGGGAGCATCATGCTGGCGCGGCAGTGGGTCCGGTGGCGGGACGCGCAGGATGACGCAACCGCGGAGCTCTTCTCCTGCCTGGGTTTCGCGCCCGTGCTGTGCGATACCCACGGAGAGGGGGACGAGTGGACGGAGCTGAAGGCGCTGCTTTCCCTCTGCCCGGCGGGGACAACGGGATACGGCATCGTCTCCGGATCCGCGCTCGTGGTGCGCGGCCGCGGCACGCCCGCGGCCCGGGGCGGAGAAGTCCACGTCTTCCGCCGGCGCGCCTCCGGCGTCGTACGGCTCAAGGACCTGATGCCGGGAGCTTGACGGGTCCGCCCTCCCCGGGCGACCTTCCGTCCTGATGGAGTTCACTCGCCTGTTCACGCGCTCGGAAGCAGAGAGCGCACTTCCCCTGGTGAAACAGATCGTGGCGGATATCCTGGAGGGAGCCCGCCGGATGCGGGAGACCGATGAGAGTGACCAGGCGCGCGCCGGTCTGGAGGAAAACCTGGCGGAGAACATCCGGGAGCTGGAGTCCCTCGGCTGCTACTACAAGGATTGGAACTTCTCCGTGGGACTGGTCGATTTCCCGGCCCGGATCGAGGGTGAGACGGTCTTCCTCTGCTGGCGCAGCGATGAGGACCGCCTGGCCTGGTACCACGGGCTCGAGGACGGCTACCGGGGCCGCAAACCGCTCCCGTAGCCCCGCCTTCCGCCGGCTGCGTGGTCTATGCCGGGTGCTCGCTCCAGGTGCCGAAGCGACGCTCCGCGCGGGCGCGCGCCTTGGCGGCCTCCTCGGCGCGGTTTCGCGGCTGCGCGCTGGTGTCCAGAGTTCTGAGCAGCGCATCCGTGGCCGCGGAGATTTCATCCACCGCGGCCAGGAATGCCGCCTCGTTGGCCTTGGAGGGGTGGTGGAACCCGCTTACCTTGCGGACGAACTGCAACGACGCCTCCCGTATCTCCTGGGGAGTGGCGGGCGGATCGAAATTGAACAACGGCCGGATATTGCGGCACATGGTGGGCTCCTTTCCTGGCGTTCCGCTCGAAAACCAGGGCTCCAATGTAGCCGTCCGGCAGCGCATCGTCGAACCGGCCTCGGCCCGGTACGGGCCATCTTCGGCATGGCGCGCACCAGACTGCCGTGAGAATGCTGCTCGAGCCGCCGCCCGCCGCCCGACTACCGCCTGCGCCTGGCCGATGCGTTTGCTGTCACCGTGTGGCTGGCAAGGTCAACGGTGACCGCGTCCCCGGCGCCAGCCCCCGGAGTGACGGGATGGAACTCGATCGTGAGCGTGTGGCCGTCCACCACCACCCTCAGGTAGCCGAAGTTGGCCTGGTCGTGGGAGGCCAGAACCAGTCCTCTCGTTTCAACCACCGTGGACCGGTCCATGTAGCTCACATCGGCGCCGTCCGGCGGCTCCGTCGCGGCCTTCCCGTCCCGCGGGCTCACGAGCGGGTTCACGTTGTGCCCTCCGCTCCCGCAGACAACAAACGGCACCGACATCGTTCTGCCGCCGAAGAAAAGGGTCCGCGTGTAGCGCTGGTAGTTGTGGGCGTGCCCTGACAGGAACGCGTGCGGGTAGACCCCTGCCTGCGCGCAGATGGCGTCAATCTGTGCCAGCATGGCGGGGCTGCCGCCGTGCTTGGCGGCGGTGGCCGACTGCGGTGCCGCGTAGCTGAACGGCGGATGGTGCACCGCGACGATCACCGCGCCGGTGTAGGCATCGCTTGCGACCCTCTGGAGCTGCGCGCGCAGGAAATCGAGCTGGAAGTCCGGCACGGCGCTCCACTTCCCGTTCTCGCTGGAGATGACGCCGGGGTCCTCCAGGGAGTTGCTGAAAAGCCCGATGATCCGCACGAAGGGCGCCTCCAGGCAGAAATACACGCCGGGCTGGGTCATGGCCGTGCGGTGCAGGGAGCCGGCCTCCGGTGTCACGACCGGCGAGGCGGCGCAGAAGTTGCGCGCGAACACGCGAAGCGGCGCCTGGTCCGGAGGCGTGTCCGGCACGATGAAGGAGTCGTGGTTGCCGGGCACCGCGAATATGGGCGCCGCGTAGTCGCGGAACGGGTCGTAGAACTGGTCGTAGTAGTAGCGGGACTCCCCGAAGTTGTAGACCAGGTCACCGAGGTGGAACAGGAAGGCGGGCCGGTCGGCGAGGGACGCGGTGTGCAGGCCGGTGGTGAGCGCGTCCGCCACCCGGATCTCGCGGGGGAACGTGCGCGTGCTCGCCGCGCCGCTGTCCCCCACGGCGTGAAACACGATGTGGCCCGCGTTCGTGATGGCCGTCACCCGGTCCGGCCCCGTCGGGCCCCATGCGGCCGACAGCGACTGCATGTCCTGGTCGGGCATGGTGGATCGGTCAAACGCCACCACGTCCTTCTGCAGAAGCCCCTGGATGCCGGCGTACAGACCCTCGTCCGATGGCGGCACGGTGAAAGTGGCGGGGTCAGGACTCGGCGCCGGCTCACTGAACACCGGCTGCGGCAACGCCTCCGCGTTCGTTCTGGGCATGGTAGGGAAGGTAGCGCCGCCCGCACCGGGGCGGCAACTCGGCTCCGCGGCCTGGGGCTTCCCGCCGCTAACTGTCTCGGGCGGCCTGCAGGGCGCGGATGTCCAGCTTCCGCATGCCGAGCATCGCCTTCATGACGCGACTGGCCTTTGCCCGATCCGGGTCTCCCAGCAGCGTGCCGAGCACGGTCGGCACTATCTGCCACGACACCCCGTAGCGGTCCGTGACCCAGCCGCACTGGCCCTTTTCCCCGCCGGCCGAGACGCTCTCCCACAACCGGTCCACCTCGTCCTGCGTCTCGCAGTTCACGAACATTGAAAGGGCCGGCGTGAACGTGAACGCGTGCTCCCGGCTGCTTTCCATGGCCATGAACTCCTGGCCGGCCAGGGCAAACCGGGCATGCATCACCGCGCCTTCCGTCTCCCCCCGTCCCGCGGGGTATCGTTCCACCTGGCGTATTGCGGAATCCGGGAACAGGCTGGTCCAGGCCTTCATGGCTTCCTCGGCCTTCCCCGCCTGCGCACCCACGAAGAAGAAAAACGGCGCCACCCGGGTCTCGCCGCCAGACAGGGTGAGCTGCCAGGACAGGCCGTAGCGATCCGTTACCCAGCCGAACTTCTGGCTGAAGGGATAGCGCGCCAGCTCCATCCGGACCTGCCCGCCGGAAGAAAGTCCCCGCCACAGGGAATCGATCTCCGGTTCACTGGCACAGGACACGAAGAACGAGACAGCAGGGGTGAAGTGGAACTGGGGACCGCCGTTCAGCGCCGTGAGCTCCCGGCCCGCAAGGTGGAAGGACTGCATCATGACCGAGCCGTTCGGGCCCGGGCCGGCGTCCCCGTAGCGGCCGGTGGACCGAACCGCGGAATCACGGAACAGGGACGTGTACAGGCGCACGGCCTCCTCTGCCTGTCCGTCGAACCACAGGAATGGAACGATCTTCTGCATGCGCACCTCCCGGCAGCTACAAGTGTACTGACGGAAACGGCCATCGGGAGGGTGCAATTCCGGCGTTCGCGGTGGTTGGGCGCGACGCGCCCGGGTTCGCATTTTCCCCCCTGAAGCACGTGTCCATCCTCGTCCCGGTGTTCCGGCGCATCGCCGGGCTTGCGCCGCTGGACGAGCCGGAGATGGTAGCGCGCACTCTCGCTGGAGCAGCCTCTACTGGTTGCTGTAGCTGACGTTGAGCTGCGCCATGCCGAGCGTCGTGTTCTTGATGGCCGCCATGAGCGCGTCCAGCGTGAACCCGGGCGCCAGGCCCGTGGGCGCCGACAGCGCGTACACCTTCAGCCGGTAGACGTGGATGCGGACCTTCGTGGTGTCCTTGGGGACGTCGGCGGGAGGCTGCGGTGCCTGGTAGCCCACGTTGCCGGCGCCGTTGGTGCCCTGCGTGATCTTCATCGTGGCCGCGGCGTTGTCAGGCAACCCGCCGAGGGTCGGGTCGATGTCAGTGGCGATCCAGTGCAGGAAGAAGTCCCCGGTCCTTCCATAGGCGGCCAGCACCCGGCGGGCGTCGGGGTCGTCCAGGACGACGGCGAGCGCCTTTGTCCCGGCCGGAACGTGGCTCCACGTGAACGGGAACGAGCGCGGGTTTGCCGGGTCTCCGGCCTTTGCTCCGTAGATCGCGTTCAGCCTTCCGATCGATACGAGGCCGCTGTCGAACCCGGTCTCCGCGGGGCCCTGGACGGCGGTCGTGGAGAGGGAGAAGGCGTTCTTGCCCTCCGACATGCTCGCGCATCCGTCCAGGACGAGCAAGCCAGCGGCGACTATCACGACGAGGCGTCGTGTGGTGAAACGGGATTGACGTGTCATGCCGCGAATCTATCGTTGTACCCGGCGCAGCGGCAAGGCTCGGTTTGGCGCCGTGCGCCGGGGGCGCTACATTGCTCTCACTATGAAGATCAACGAATTGTTCATCGCGCAGCTCGATCGGGAGACGGATATCTCGCGGCGCGTGCTGGCGCGCGTTCCCGAGGGAAAGCCGGACTGGAAGCCCCACGAGAAGTCCATGCCGCTGGGATACCTGGCCGTCCTCGTGGCAACGATGCCCGGATGGATCGCGATGGCGGTCCGCCAGGACTCCCTGGACCTCAACCCGCCGGGCGGGCAGGGCTACCAGCGGCCGGAATGGAAGACCATGAAGGACCTCCTGGCCCACCTCGATACGAGCACGTCACAGGCGCGAGAGGCGCTGGCGGCAACCACGGACGAGCACCTGGCTACCCCGTGGAAGCTGCTCGTGTCCGGCCGCACGGTGGATGAGAGCCCGCGCCACCAGGTCATCGCGGATACGCTCACCCACCTCGCCCACCACCGCGGACAGCTCTCCGTGTACCTGCGGCTGAACGACGTTCCGCTGCCGCACATGTACGGACCCACCGCGGACGAGAAAGGCTTCTGAGGGAAGGCGGGCAGCGCGCGGGTCGGTGCCCGGCCGCGAGCTGCCCGGGACTACCTCATGGCGATGGCCGGGCTGTCTCCCCCGTCGCACCAGCAGCGCATCGCGAACACGGCGCGCTGAAGCTCACTCGGCCCTGGCGCGGCACGGGACATGCCCGAATCCAGGTTCTTCTTCAGGAATGCCAGCGTCCGCGGCCAGGCCTGCTGGATGGCCTTCCGGTTCGCGCCGGACATCCCGTCCTGGGCGCGCGCGAACGCGTGTCCCGCGCCGTCGTACACGGCGTAGTCGAATGACTTTCCCAGCTTCTTCATGGTCTGCGCGGTCGGCGCCGCGGTCATGGTGACGCGCGCGTCACTGCCGCCGTAGAACGCGAGCACGGGTGCCTTGATCTGCGCCATGGCCTGGTCGGTCGGCGGCGTCCCGTAGTACACGACGGAGGCGCCCAGCGCCGGCTGCGTGGCGGCGTAGCCGAAGCTCACACCCCCTCCCCAACAGAAGCCGATGACCCCGAACCGGGGAAGGGCGGCCGGCTGTGACGTGGCCCATGCCTCCACCGCGTTCAGCCGCCGCGTGACCTCCTCCGGGTCCAGCCTGGCGATGAGCGCGCGGGCGTCGTCCGGACCGACGGCCCGGCTTCCCTGGCCGCCCGGCGCCTTGCCGCTGATGAGGTCCGGCGCCACGGCGATGTAACCCTCCGCGGCGAGCTGGTCCGCGGTGGCCCGGACCCAGTCGGACAGGCCGAAGATCTCGTGCACGACCAGCACCACCGGGGCCCGGTCGGCCCGCTCGGGGTAGACCACCCAGGCGTCCACCTTGTCGCCAGAGCCCGCATCGACGGTGACCCATTCGCCGTGCCGCGGCGAAGTGTCCAGCCGGGCCTTGGCCTGCGCCTCTGTCGGGGGCAACGTGGCCGCCTGCGCCACGGCAACCGAAGCCGCTCCCACGAGCATGACAACCGCAAGGGCCCCGCTGGCCCCGAGTGAGTTCCGCATGCCAAGAAGATATGGAAAGGGATGCGCCGGGGCCACGGTGGTCGACGGGCGCTCCCCGCCGGTCCTGGCGCCCCCGCTCATCGGGGCGATCACGCAGGGGAGAGCGGGAAGCAGTACAGGCTCACCGAGTACGGCGGCGCCACCAGGTCCTGCCCGGCGCTTGCCGGCGGCTGTTCCTGGAGGACCACCGTCGGCGCCTTGCCGGGGACGTTTCCCGCCATCGGGTCCGGACCCGTGATGGTCCAGCGCTGCACCGTCCCGTCCGGCCGGACCGGCGCCACATCCAGCGGCAGCCGGACCGCGGTGCCCCCGGGGTTCACCACCGCCACCGTGAGGGCCGTGCGGTCCTCCGTCAGCGCCGCGGACACGTCCAACCCCCTGGTGTCACCGCTGACGGCGACGGGAACGGCGCCGAAATGGTTTCGGTACAGCTCCAGCACCAGTCCCGTCGTGTCCAGCACGGCGGCGGTCCGGGAGGTCTTGATGGCGCCGATCACGTTCACGGTCTGGGCGTAGTTGGCCATGAAGTAGATGTCCGTGTTGCGGAAATAGGCGTGCAGCGCGCGCGCCACGCCCAGCGCGTCCTTCAGGTGGTACTGCACGCCCAGCTCGCCGTACACGTAGGGCCCGTACCAGTAGTTCCACTCGTCCATGGCGATGCGGATATCGCGCCCGGCCAGCGCGGGGATGGACGCCCGGTAGGCGCGGTGTGTCTGGGCCACGCGGTCGATGTCCGACGCCAGTTGCAGCGTGTGCGCCGCGACGTCGGTCATCTCCTTTCTGTAGATGTGCTCGCTCAGGAGGTCGAGGTGATCGGCGCTGGCCGCCAGTATTGCCTGGTCCCACGGACCCACGGCCCCCACGCCCACCACGCGGGAGCCCGGGTCCACGGCGCGGATGGCATCCACCACCGCGTTGTGCTTCTTCACGTAGTGCTGGATGGGCATGTGACCAAGCTGCCACTCGCCGTACATCTCGTTGCCGACCGCCCACCACCTGACGCCGAACGGCTGCGGGTGGCCGTTGGCCGCCCGCAGCTTCCCCATGGCCGTGTCCGCCGCGCCGTTTGCGTATTGCACCTCGTCCGCCACATCCGGGACGCTCCCCAGGCCGGTATTCAGCGCCACGTAGGGCTCCGCGCCGATCATCTGCATCAGGTCCATGTACTCGTGGATCCCCACGTCGTTGGGCTCCACGCCCTTCCAGGCGGGGTTCTGCCTCGGCGGGCGGGTGTCGCGCTCCCCGATGCCATCCCGCCAGTTGTACCCGCTCACGAAGTTGCCGCCCGGCCAGCGGTAGATGGGAGCGTTGAGCTGCTTCAGCAGCGCCACGGTGTCCGCCCGCCACCCGCGCAGGTTGTCCGAGGGCATGAGGGAGACGGCCCCCACGCGAAAGCTGCCGGCGCCGCTGCCGGTGATCGAAAGCCGCGCATTGTCACTTGCCGCGGTGGCCGTGAACGTGAGGGGGAACGCGCGATAGTCGGTGCCCGGACGCGTCGGCGCCTGTTCGATGGCGGTCCCGTCATCCTGCACGAGGCGCACGGTCACGATGACGCCGGGGTCCGCGGCGAGCACGATCCGTCCTTCATAGGTCTTTCCCGGCACCAGGGCCAGGCCTTCCTGGGATATCCCGGTCGGGCCGCCGCCCACGCCGACGCTTACCATCGGCGAATGAGTTCCCGTGAACGGGTGGTCCGTGTCCATGGTCACCGTCCCCGGGGGCCCGATGACCTTCCAGGGAGAGCCACGCAGGTAGTCGTACGGCCCGGATCCCAGTAGGCGTCCTCCGCCGTGCCCCAGGGCGCATAGCGGTCCCGGATGATGAAGTAGAACTTGCGATCCTCCAGCATCTCGGCCCAAAGGCCTCCGTAGATGCTCCGTCCCAGGTGCTCGATGAACTGGCCGTACAGGTACTTCGAGATGGGCGGCCGCGTCCGGGAGGTGTCGATGCGGACGGGGGTTCCCTGCTGCCCGCTGCCGAGCAGGACCCCGATGAACGCCAGCAGGAGGAACGGTCGGGCGTGCCTCATGGGGCCATACTACCGGATCCACCGCGGCGTGGGCATTCCCCGGACGCGGGTTGGCGCCCACCCCGGGCCTTACGACCGCCGAGAAACGCGTTATATTGGAGGAGGACCCGGGAGGGTCGAGTCGATGAGGATGATGCTGGTCGCGGTAGCGGTGGGGGCGATGTCCCTCGCGGGGATACCGTGGCTTTGTGCGGATGGCGTGCCAGTTGACTCGGGATCCGTCATAGAGATCCGGCTGCCGCAAGGCGTGCTGATTCCCGACCAGCCCGGGGACTGGACGTTCCAGGGTGTCCTCACCGTGGGACCGTCCCTGGATGCGGACGGGATCTCCGAGACCGTGGCGGACGCGTTCCGGTCCCTGTTCATGGTTCCCGTGGCAAGCGGAGATCTCCCCGCGACCGCGGATGTCCGCCACGGGTCCCACCTCGCCCGTGCGAGGTCGCTCCTCCTCTCCGGGGACGCGTCCGGTGCCCGATTCCAGCTCGAGGAGGCGCTGGATGGCGCTTCCTGGTCAGACCTGCCGGAGCTGCGCTTCACGCTGGCCTCCGCGCTCGCGCTGGGCGGAGACCTTGCGGAAGCCCGTCACCAGTTGTCTCTTGTTGCGCCGGGCCCCTCGGACGGCTGGGCACCTGACTTCGCGCTCCTGAAGTCGGCCCTTCTCCTGGACAACTCCGACTACACCGGGGAGATTGCCTGCCTCGATCAGTGGTCACCGAAGCTCAAGAACGACCCCCCGCGCTCGTCCCTGTACCACTTCCTGAGGGCGCTCGGTGACCGCGGCATGCATGACGCCGCGGCGGAGAAGCGGGAGCTGCTCCGGGTCCGTGCGCCCTCTGACACCGCGTTGGGGGCCACCGCGGCATCCCTGCTCGGCGACCTCTGACCGGGTCCGCGCGGCGGCGGTTCTTCCAGGGCTATTTTCGCGTGTTCGACTGATCGGGGCGGCCCACGAGCCGGCACAGCCGGCGGAGGTTCTCCGGCAGCGGCGCCTTTGCGTCGAACAGGGAAGAGCTTCCCGCAACGAGCACCCGCGCGCCGGCCTCCACCATGCGCGGGATGTTGTCCCAGCTCACATTCCCGTCCACCTCGATCTCGATGTCCAGGCCGCGGGCTGACACGAGGTTCGCGAGCTCCCGCACCTTCTCCAGCGTGGAAGGCACGAGCTTCTGCCCGGCGTAGCCGGGGTTCACCGTCATCACGCACACGAGGCTCACGAACGGCAGCATCTCGGTGACCGCGGAAAGCGGCATTGCCGGGTCGATGGCGATGCCGGCCCGGGCGCCGTGGCTGCGGATCAGGTCCAGCGTGCGCAGCGGATGGCGGGAAGTCTCCGGGTGGATGGCGACCACCGCGTTGGGAAACGCGGCAAAGGATGGCACGTGCCGGTCCGGCAGGTCGATCATGAGATGGATGTCCAGGGGAAGCCGTGAACCGCGCGCCAGCGCCCGGCAGAAATCAGGTCCCAGCGTGAAGTTCGGGACGTAGCTGCCATCCATGACGTCCACGTGCAGGTAGTCCGCGCCTCCGGCCTCCAGCGCCTCCAGGTCCGCGGCGAGGTGGAGAAGGTCCGCGCACATCAGGGACGGGGAGATGCGGACGGGACGAGCCTCCGGGCTCACGACCACGCCGCCTTCTCGCCGTGGGGCGCCACGACCACCTTCAGTCCGGCCCGGGACTCGTGGTATGCGAACGCGTCCGCCGTCTTCTCCAGCGGGAAGACCGCGGATACGTACTTCTTTGCCTGGACGGCCCCGCGGGCAATCAGGTCCACGGCCACCCGGTGGTGCCGGGGCAGCGAGCCGTGGCTGCCCATCACGAAGCATTCCTTGTAGTGAATGAGATTGGAGTCGAAACTGAGCTTCGGCTGGTTCTTCAGCCCGCCGAAAAGGTTCACGTAGCCGCGGTGGGCCACCATGCGGATGGCGTCCTCGTGGGCCTGGACGCTTCCCGCGGTGGTGATGGCGAGGTCCACGCCCTGCCCGCCGGTCTCCTTCATCACGGTGTCCACGAGGTCTTCTTCCTCCGTGGCGATGAACCGGGCCTCCGGAAGGAACTGGCGGGCCATGTCCAGCCGCGCCCGGGACCGCTGGGCGGCGAACACGCGGGAGGCGCCGAACACCCGGCTCAGCTCCAGCATCATGCAGCCGATCGGGCCCAGGCCGATGATGCAGATGCTCTTCCCGATCCCGAACCGGGCGAGCTCCAGGCCGTTCAGCGCGCAGGCCAGCGGCTCCGCGATGGCCGCCTCCGCGTACGCAAGCCCCTCCGGGATGGGCGTCACGGGTCCGTAGTTCAGCGTGGTGGCGTTCAGGAGCATGCGCTGCTGGAAGCCGCCGGGGAACTGGTAGCCGATGGCGTAGTTGATGGCGCAGTTCGTGCCCCGGTCCGTGGTGCACCACGTGCACGTGCCGCACGGGACGTCCGCGCCCAGCGCGATCCGCTGGCCTTCCTTCACGCGGGTGACGCCGCGCCCGATCTTCACGATCCGACCGGCGATCTCGTGCCCGATGACGGCCGGCGGCTTCACCCGGTCGTTGCCGTAGTGGAAGATGCGGATGTCGGAGCCGCACACGGCGCATGCGTCCACTTCGAGCACGGCTTCTCCCTCGCCGCACACGGGCTCGGGGACGTCCTTCACCTGAAGGGTGTTCAATGCCTGGAGAACCGCTGCCGTCATGTCTGCTCCTTGGGGTTCGTCAGTATAGTCCCTTGATCCCGCGAGGGGAAGCAGGTACGGTAGGGGAAATGAAAGCTCTCGTGCTGACCCGTGACACGGTCGTGGAGTATCGCGACGTTGCGGACCCCGTGCGTCCCGGACCCGGATGGGCGCTGATCCGGGTGGAGTTCTCCGGGATCTGCGCCTCCGACCTGCACCGCGGCTTTGAGGGCGGCGCGTACCACTACCCGCTCATCATGGGGCACGAGTTCGCCGGCACCGTGGAGGAGCCCGCCGACGGAGGCCGGTTCCCGCGCGGCGCCCGGGTGGCGGTGTTCCCCCTCATCCCGTGCCGCCGCTGCCTCCCCTGCCAGACCGGTGACTTTGCGCAGTGCACGGACTACGACTACCTCGGGTCGCGCCGGGACGGCGCGTTCGCCGAGCGCGTGTGGGCGCCGGAGGCGAACCTGTTCGCCGTGCCGGACGGCGTGAGCCTCCGGGACGCGGCCATGACCGAGCCGTGCGCCGTGGCGCTGCACGGCGTGGGGAAGCTCTCCATCCAGGCCGGGGACATCGGCGCGGTCTTTGGCGCCGGGCCCATCGGGAACATGGCGGCGCAGTGGATGCGACGGCGCGGATGCCAGACGGTGTTCATGGTGGATATCGACGACCGCAAGCTCGCCCTTGCCGCGGAGATGGGATTCTCCGCCATCGATTCCCGCGCCGGGGACCCCGTGGAGCAGATCCGCGCCGCCACCGGCGGCCGGGGCGCGGACCGGGTGGTGGAGGCTATCGGCCTGCCGCTCACGTTCCTGCAGGCCGTGCAGGCCGGCGCGCGCTTCGCGGAGGTGGTGTTCCTTGGCAACATCCGCGGGACGTTCCAGATCGGGGAGAAGGACTTCTCCTCCATCCTGAGGCGGGAGCTCACCATTCGCGGCACGTGGAACTCCCGCGTGGTACCGGAGTCCCGCAACGAGTGGACCACGGTGCTCTCTCACCTTGGCGCGGGCATGGACGTGTCCCGGCTCGTGAGCCACACGCCGCCCCTGTCCGAGGGGGCCGACATCTTCCGCCGCATGCTCGGGCGCCGGGAGTTCTTCGCCAAGGTCGTCTTTTCCGCCCGGGAAGGCTCCCGCTCGTGAAGCTGCACCTCGGGGTCAAGAGTGACTGCATCGAATCCCGCTACAGCTTCGACTGGCTGTTCGACCTGATGAGGGGCTGCGGCGTGAACCGCCTGCAGATGGGGACCTCGTTCGTCGTGCTCGACGCGCCGGACGACTACTTCCGCGGGCTGCGCCGCGCCGCCGAGGCGAAGCAGATCCTCATCTCCAGCATGTTCACTTCCCACCGGGAGCTGGGCTTCGGCGCGGAGGACCCCCGCCTGGACGTGGTGGTGCGCCGGGGATGGGAGAAGGCCATCCACGCGGCCTCGCTGCTGGGCGCGGAGAGCTTCGGCTCCAACGCGTCCATCGTCCTGCGCGACCGGCCGCGGACCCGGGAGGAAGGGCTACGGACCTTCACGGCGAACATGAAGGAGCTGCTGGGCATCGCCCACCGGGAGGGCCTGGCCGCCCTGACGCTGGAGCCCATGTCCTCCATCTACGAGCTGCCTTCCACGCCGGAGGACATCCGCGGGCTCCTGGAGGAGTTCGACGGCTTCCACGGCTCGCACCCGCGCTCCACGGTACCGCTTCAGCTCTGCGGTGACATCTCCCACGGACTGGCGGACGCGGACGGCCGGGTGGTGCACGACAACTGGAGCCTGTTCGAGCTGGAAGTCCCGTGGATGCGGGAGTTCCACTTCAAGAACACGGACGCGATGTTCAATTCCACGTTCGGCTTCGGCCCCGGTGAACGGGAAAAGGGAATCGTGGATCTGGACCGCCTGGCCGCCGTGATCCACGCGCAGGACGGCCACTTCCCCCGCAAGGAAATCACGGGGTATCTTGAGATTCCCGGACCGAAGCTGGGACGAGACTACACCGATCCCCACCTCGAGCGCATGCTCGTGGAATCACTGCAGGCCCTCAGGGCCGCCTTCGACCAGGAGGGTACGACATGATCAACCTGAAGAAGCTGGAAGCTTGGTTCGTCACCGGAAGCCAGGGCCTCTACGGCAAGGAAACGCTCGACAAGGTGGCGGAGCACGCCCAGGAAATCGCGCGGGAGCTCAACGCCTCCTCCGTCATGCCGGTGACGGTCGTGTTCAAGCCGGTCGTGACCTCCCCGGAGGCCATCCTCCAGGTCTGCCGGGAGGCCAACGGCGCGCCGAACTGCATCGGGCTGATCACCTGGATGCACACGTTCTCCCCGGCCAAGATGTGGATCGCCGGGCTTTCCGCGCTCACGAAGCCGTTCGCGCACCTCCATACCCAGTACAACCGGGACATCCCATGGTCGGCCATCGACATGGACTTCATGAACCTGAACCAGTCCGCCCATGGAGACCGTGAGTATGGGTTCATCGGCACCCGGATGCGGCGGGAGCGCAAGGTCATCGTCGGTCACTGGAAGGAGCCGGACGTCCAGCAGGAGCTCGCGGACTGGATGCGCGTGGCAAGCGCCTGGCACGACTGGCAGAGCCTGCGCGTGGCGCGCATCGGCGACAACATGCGGGAAGTAGCGGTCACGGAAGGTGACAAGGTGGAGGCCCAGATCAAGTTCGGCTACGCCGTGAACGGCTACGGGATCGGGGACCTCGTGGACCGCGTCCGCGCGGTCACGGACGCGGAAGCGGAGAAGACGCTCGGCGAGTACGACGCGCAGTACGAGGTGGGCAAGGACCTTCGGGCCGGCGGCGCTCACCGAGCGGCGCTCAAGGAGTCCGCGCACATCGAGGCGGGCATGCGCCATTTCCTCGCGGACACTGGCGCGAACGCCTTCACCACGTGTTTCGAGGACCTGCACGACATCGCCCAGCTTCCCGGGCTCGCCGTGCAGCGGCTGATGGCGGACGGGTACGGGTTCGGCGCGGAAGGGGACTGGAAGACCTCCGCGCTCGTGCGCGCCATGAAGGTGATGTCCCTCGGCAGGAAGGGCGGCACGTCGTTCATGGAAGACTACACCTACCACCTGGACCCGAAAGGCGCGAAGGTGCTCGGCGCCCACATGCTGGAAGTGTGCCCGTCTCTGGCGGAAGGCAAACCCAGCCTGGAAATGCACCCGCTGGGAATCGGGGGCAAGGCCGACCCGGCTCGCCTCGTGTTCACCGCGGCGAAAGGCCCGGCCCTCAACGCCACGATCATCGACATGGGAACCCGGTTCCGCCTCGTGGTGAACGAGGTGGACGTGGTGGCTCCGGACGCGCCGCTGCCGAAGCTCCCCGTGGCCCGGGCGCTGTGGGTCCCTCGGCCGAACCTCAAGGTGGCGGCCGCCGCGTGGATCCACGCCGGCGGGGCGCACCACTCGGTGTTCAGCTATTCGGTGAGCGCCGACCTGCTGTCCGACTTCGCCGACATGGCCGGCATCGAATGCGTGCAGATCAACGGGAAGACCGACCTGGCGGAGTTCCGCAAGGAGCTTCGCTGGAACGCCGCCTACTGGCACCTCGCCCAGAGGGCATAGAGCCGTACCCCTACGCGCCGGCGCTGCCGCCGCCCACCCGGACGCGGACTTCCACGTTCATCGGGTCGCCGGCGCGCAGGGCGCCGGCGTCCCTTTCGAACGACACGCCGGCCGCGCCCAGGCTGTGCGCAATCCGGTCCACGTCCTCGGCCCGCGGCACCCGTATCTCGAAGGAATCGATCCCCGTGGAGCCGGCAGGAGCGGGCGCGGCTCCGCGGGAGGCCCAGCTGTTCAGTCCCAGGTGGTGGTGGTAGCCGCCCGCGCTCAGGAACGCGGCGCCGCTCCACGAGGCAGTCACGTCAAAGCCGATCAGCTCGTGATAGAAGCGCACGGCCTCCGCAACGCTTCCGGCCTGAAGGTGCACGTGGCCGATGCGGGTTCCCGCGGGCATCCTGGCGCTTTCCCCTCCGGCCTCGTCTCCTTCCCGGAGGATCGATTCCAGGTCCAGCGGCTCCGTGGCCATCTCCACTGCCCCGTTGGTCCACTTCCATTCCGAGCGCGGCCGGTCCCGGTAGATCTCGATGCCGTTCCCATCCGGGTCCGACAGGTACAGCGCCTCGCTCACGAGGTGATCCGCCTGCCCGATCCCGACCCCTGCCTCCGCGAGCCGCCGCAGCGCCTTGCCCAGGTCCGCGCGCGTCGGTACGAGCACGGCGACATGGAACAGGCCGGCAGCGCGGGGCGCCGGGCGCGCTCCCGGCACCTCCCGCAGGATCACCAGCGGGGAGCCTCCGGGTGCCCCGAGCGCCGGCAGGCCGTCCACGTCCGGCACCCGCTGCAGTCCGATCACCTCCTGGTAGAACGAGGCAGCACCGCCGGCATCGGCCACCCTCAGCGTCACCGGTCCAAGCTCCGTGGCGGCGTCCATTCCTGCAAGGTAGGGACCGCCGGTCCAACGGGCAAGTCTTTTTGAGTATCTTGGTCTTACGGGAGAAAAACTGATGAAGACGCTGGAGCACCGCGCGGCAGAGCGCGTCAGGGATTTCGTGATGGAGAAGGCGGCTGCCACGACCGCGGTGGGGGCGGCCCGACCGGACCCCTTCTGGAAAGGCCTGCGGGACGTGGGAACACGCCTGTGGCTGGACACCGGGGACCGGGAGGCGGCGGAAAAGCTGTGGACGCCGGAGTTCAGCGGGCTCACGACGAACAACACGCTCCTGAACCGGGAGATCCAGAAGGGCATCTACGACGCCATTGTCCGTGAAGCCTCCCGGCTCCTGGAGGACATGGACACGGAGCAGCGCGTGATAGAGACCGCCTTCATCCTCAACGCGCTGCACGGCCAGCGCCTGGTGAGGACCTTCGGGGCGTCCGTAAGCGTGGAGCTGCATACCGCCACGGCGAACGACGCGGAGGCCGCGGTGGAGTACGGCAGGCGGTTTGCGGCCATCGATCCGACGCACTTCATTGTGAAGGTCCCGCTCACGGCCGCCGGGCTCATCGCCACCCGCGCCCTGCGGCAGGAAGGGGTCCCCGTCAACTTCACGCTGGCATTCGGCGCCCGTCAGAACCACGTTGCCGCGGCGTTCGCGTTCCCCAGCTACGTGAACGTGTTTCTGGGCCGGCTCGGGCAGTTCGTGTCGGAGAACGGGCTCGGGGACGGGGTCCTGGTGGGGGAGCGTGCCACGATGGCGAGCCAGCGCGAGGTGGCGGCCATCTCCTCCCGTACGGGGCGGCAGACGCTGCAGATCGCCGCGAGCTTTCGTGATGCGCGGCAGGTGCAGGCCGTTGCCGGCGTGGACGTCATGACGATCCCGGTGGCGACCGCCACGGAAGCCAGGGCCCGCCTTTCCGGCTCCTGGGAGTCATGCGTGCAACGGACCTACCCGGTGCAGATCGCGGCGGGCGTGGATGCCGCAGCGCTCCGACTGTCCGCGGCCTGGGACGTGAGCGAGCGGGAAAAGGAGCTTGCTGCCAGCCTGGAGGCGCGGCCGCCCCGCAGCGCGGAGGACCTTCGCGCGCGGGCCGCCGGCCTGGGGGTACGCGACCTGTTCCCGGAGCTTTCCACAGAGGAGCGTGCGATCATCGCCAGGGAAGGGAAGATCCCGCGCTACAAGACCTGGGCGGCGCGCATCGCCTCCGGTGAGCTTGCGGTGGACAGCCTGCTGAACGTGGCCGGCCTTGAGTCATTCACCGCGGACCAGGCGGCGATGGACGCGAGGGTGCGGGGACTGCTCTAGCGCAGGGACGGTATGGCCACCTTCGGGTCCACGTCGGAGCCGTAGTCAACCCGCGGGTTGTCGAAGCCGCAGATACGGGAGAGCTCCTCCCGGTAGCCGTTGAAGTCGGCAAGCTCCGGCAGGTTCTCCGTCGTCACCTGCTGCCATCTCCTGCCCACCTCTGCCTGCACGTCCGGGTCCAGCTCCCGCTCGTCGAGCCGGATGCGGCCCTCCGCGTCAACGGGGACCGCCGCACCCGTGTACAGCCGCTCCCGGAACAGGCGGTCAATCTGCTCGATGCAGCCTTCGTGCGTGCCGCGTTCCTTCATCACCCGGTACAGGAGCGCGATGTACAGCGGAACAAAGGGAATGGCGGCGCTGGCGGTGGTGACCACGGCCTTGTTGACGGCCACCAGGGCCCGGCCGCCGGAGCCGGCAAGCTCGGCGTCCAGCACGTGCGCCGTGGCTTCCAGGTGCTCCTTGGCCTTGCCGATCGTGCCTTCCCGGTAGATGGGCGCGGTGATCGTGGAGCCGATGTAGGAGTAGGCCACCGTGCGCACCCCCGGGGCGAGCAGCCCCGCCTTGCCCAGGGCATCCATCCACAGCTTCCAGTCTTCCCCGCCCATCACGGCCACCGTCCCGGCGATGTCTTCCTCCGTTGCCGGCGGCACGCTCGTCTCGTAGACCTGGCCGTTCTGCACGTTCACCGTCTTGTTGGTGTAGGGCTTGCCGATGGGGCGCAGCGCGGAGCTGTATGGCCCGCGTCGGGGCGCCGCCAGGCTGTAGACCACGAGGTCCACCGGGCCGGTATGCTGCCGCAGCAGCTCAAGGGTCTGCTCCTTGATGGCATCGGAGAACGCGTCCCCGTTGATGCTCCACGCATCCAGCCCCTGCTGGTGGGCGAACTGCTCGAAGAACGCGCTGTTGTACCAGCCGGCGGAGGCGGTGCGGTCATCGTCAGCGGGCCTCTCGTAGAATACGCCCACGGTGGCCGCCCCGCAGCCGAACGCGGCCGCGATTCGCGAGGAGAGCCCGTATCCGGTGGATGCCCCGAGGATGAGCGCCTTGCGCGGACCGCCGGCAACCCTGGGCCGGGACCTCATGAAGGTGATCTGCTCCTGCACCAGCTCCTCGCAGCCCTGGGGATGGACGGAGAGACACACCGCGCCCCGGATACGTCGTTCTATCAGCATGGGCTGAAGATAATGCCGCGCCCCCCGAACGGGAAATGGAAGCTGCGGCCACGGGCGGACCCGCTCGTTGCTCTCCGGGAGGGCCGTCCGGCGTCACGGCTCCTTGACAACCCGGCCGTCACTCCGCAGAGTGGCGCCGTGCAACCGCCCACTGCCCCGGAGCCGGTCAGACTGGACGATACCGCCGGCGCGCTCGTCATCCTGGACCAGACACGGCTGCCGGCGGAGGTCGTGCACCGCAGCCTTCGCGCGCCCGAGGAAGTCAGGGAGGCCATCTACGAGCTTCGGGTGCGGGGCGCCCCGGCCATCGGGATCGCGGCTGCCTACGGCGCGTACCTCGCCGTGCGTCACGCATCCTCGCGCACCCGGGATGGACTCTCCGACGCGCTGGCCCGTGCCGCGGCGGTCATCGGTTCCGCTCGGCCCACGGCGGTCAACCTCGCGTGGGCGCTGGACCGGATGCGCGCCCGCTTTTCCCGGGAGCAGGGGGCGGACCCGGAGGAGATCACCGCCGCGCTGCGGGAGGAGGCGCACGCCATCCGGGCCGAGGACGAGGAGGTCTGCCGGCGTATCGGCGAGCACGCGCTGGGCCTGCTGCGGCCGGGATGGGGCCTTCTCACGCACTGCAACGCCGGCGCCCTTGCCACGGCCCGATGGGGCACGGCCACCGCCGCCATCTACCTGGGGGCGGAACGGGGGTACGGGTTTGCCGTGTACGCGGACGAGACCCGCCCGCTGCTGCAGGGGGCGCGGCTGACGGCCTGGGAGCTCTCGCGCGCCGGGATCCCGGTGACGCTGATCTGCGACTCCATGGCCTCCGTGGTGATGAAGCAGGGGCGGATCCAGGCCGTGCTCGTCGGATGTGACCGGGTGGCGGCCAACGGGGACGCGGCGAACAAGATCGGCACCTCCGGTGTCGCGGTGCTGGCTCGACACTACGGGATCCCGTTCTACGTGCATGCGCCGATGTCGTCCGTGGACTTCTCCTGCCCGGACGGCGGGCACATCCCCATCGAGCAGAGGCCGGGCACGGAAGTGACGGAGAAGTGGTATTGCCGGCGCATGGCACCGGAAGGTATCTCGGTGTACAATCCGGCCTTCGATGTCACCGACCACGAGCTGATCACCGCGATCGTCACGGAGCACGGAGTGGCCCGGCCACCGTTCCGAGAAACCCTTGTGCGAGGCGGCGCTCCCTGACGCGCGGCGTGCGGCTCTGCCGAAGGAGGAGAACGTGATCCCGGGGTTCCGCGCGCGGGCGCTCGCGCTGCTTGTCGGCACCTGGCTTCTCCTCGCCACGGCCGGCGCGGGAGCGCAGAGCGCTGTCGATGCCTCGGCGGACGCCCGCACCGTTGTGGCCGCCTGGTCGATCAGTGGCGGCACGGCCCGGCCGGACCCGTCCGTCAGCATGGCGGCGGATCGCCGCGCCGCCTTCGACGCGGTGGAGGCCTACGTATGGTCCGCGCTTCCCCCGGACGCGAAGGCCCGCGTCTCCCGCCTGGAGCTGTTCGTCGTCCCCGGCAGCGTCGAGAACGCCTCGGACGGCACCGCCGCGGAGAACGACGACGGGACGACCTGGACGCTGGGCCTCGACGACGGGGAAGCGGAGAGCGCCGTCCTCGGCGGCGACCCGTCAGACGAGGGAACCTTCGACGAGGTGGTGGCCCACGAGGTGGGGCACGTGCTGTCCCTGAACAGGGACCAGCGGGCCGACCGCGGCACCGCGGGAACCTACGCGGACGACGAGGGTGCGTTCGCTGCCTCCTCCTATCTGAACCGTTTCTACCAGCGGTTCTGGAAGGGGCACTACGCGGACTGGTCCGCCGACGCCGACGCGGACCAGTCCTCCCGCGTGTACGACCGGCATCCCGATTCCTTTGTCACGGAATACGCCGCCACGGATCCGTCGGAGGATTTCGCGGAATCGTTTGCCTACTTCGTGCTCGGGCGGCGCACCACGTCACAGACGGAGCGCGGGGAGAAGATCCGCTTCTTCTATGGCTTTCCCGATCTCGTGAAGGACCGGGACGCCATGCGGGCGTCCCTGTCCAGCGTCCGCTGAGCGCCGACGGGACGCGGCGCCGGCCGGGTCCGACTACCTCGCCTTTTCCACCGGGTGGCGCAGGATGGTGCGCAGCTTCTCCGGCGCCGAACGTTGGGGGTCTCCCAGGTAGATCTCGTGGTGGCGGCCCCTCAGGCGACAGCCCTGTTCCCGGACGAACGCATGCAGTCGATCGATGGTAGCGCCCTCCGTGGCGTATGGCCCCACGTGCAGGACCTGGGCGGATCTTCCCTCCGTGAACCGCTCGAACCGCACGGGGGGGAACTCCGGGAACTTCGCCTTCTTCTTTGCATCGGCCACCGCTTTCTTCACGTGCGCGGCCGTCACCACGTCCGGCAGCACGATGAACAGCGTCCACCTCCACGTTTCGCGCCGGGCCGCGCGCCAGTTCTCGGGGTCATCCGTGCTCCACAGCCCTTCCAGCGCCATCACCGGGTAGTCAATGGAGTGTTCCTTCTTGAACGTGAACTTCAGCGTGTAGGCCACGCTGTACAGCGAGCCCACCGCTTCCTGGAACGCGCCGGATTCCGGCGCGCCAATCCCGTCCACCATGAGGCAGCCCATTGACGGCACCTGGACGAGCGCCGGCCGGGCGGCGGAGGCTGAGTACAGGGGCTTCAGGTCCTTTTTCAAATCGATCGTTTTCATGGCGCCGTTGCTCCCTTCTACATCGGCCGGAGGGGGACGTACAGGTCGAACGTGAACCGTGGGCGGCGGCCCGCTCCCGGCTCGCCGAGATACGACTCGAAGCAGGGCGCGTCGTCCGGCTGCCAGCCGCTTCGGGGAAGCCACTGCCCGTACAGGTAGCCATAGGCCGCGGAGAAGATCCGCTCCGTAACGGGCCTCCGCCGCCAGGCGGGAGAGCGGGATTTCGGAGGCAAGCTCCCGATCGATGAGCCTCAGGGCGGCGTTGATTCGCCGGTGGTATTCCTGGCGAGTGTGCGGGGATGGGGCGCCCACGTGGCCTTCCGTGGCTCCCACGGTAGCACGCCCGGGGGTTGCCGTCAGCGGGCCTCCCGCACGGACACGGGGTTCCTGCGCGTGCTACGCTGCCACATGATCGTTCTCCTGACCGGCTCCACGGGCGGCATCGGTCGGGCTCTCGCGACTGCCCTCGCCAGCCGGGGCGAGTCTCTCCTCCTGCACGGCAGAGACCGGCAGAAGGTGGAGCAGCTCGCGACGGAGCTCTCCGCGGCCCCGCCGGCTGCCCCTGCCTCGCCGCTGGTGGCGGACCTCGCTTCCCTGGCGGAGACCGCGGGGCTGGCGGGCCGGGTCGCCGCGCTCGGCGGGGTGGACGTGCTCATCAACAACGCGGGGGTAGGATTCGGCAGGGACGGGAACCGGCGCGAGACGAGCCGGGACGGGTTCGAGCTGCGGTTCGCCGTGAACTATCTCGCCCCGTTCCTCCTCACCGAGGAGCTCCTTGGCGGCCGCGCCGTGCGCCAGGCCGTGATCAACGTGGCGTCCGCCGGCCAGGAAGAGGTGGACCTGGCGGACCTGATGATGGAGCGCGGCTACAGCGGCGTGAGCGCCTACTGCCGGAGCAAGCTGGCGCTCATCATGGCCACGCGCACCTGGGCGGCGCGCCACCCGTTGCTTCAGGTGCAGTCCCTCCATCCCGGCACCTACCTGGACACCGGCATGGTGCGCGAAGCCGGCATACGGCCCTTGGGGCCGGTGTCTACCGGGGTGCAGTCCATCCTGGCCGTCATGGACGGCGCGCTGCGCGGCGGAGAGTCCGGCCGGTATTTCGATCAATCCCGTCCGTCCCGTGCCCGGGGCCAGGCGTACGACGAGGCGGCGCTCGGGAAGCTTCGCGAGGCAAGCCTGGCGCTGGTGGCTCCTTTCCGCACCCCGCCGGGAGGAGCGCATGCCTGAGCCGGAGGTTCACTACCAGGACATCGCGCCGGACGAGCGGGCCATGGACTGGCGGGTGACCGCTCGCATCATGGCGGACAGGGTGCTCATGAAGACGCTGGAGGACTCTCAGGCAGGCGGAGAAAAGCATGCCGTGGTGGCGCGGGTGGAGAACGGGGAGTTGGTGGAGGCGTGGGTCAGTCCGGAGGCCGCCGTGAAGAAGAGCTTCCCCTTTGCACCCGTCGAGCAGGCGTTTGCCGCCTACCGGACCGGCCGCGGGGTGTGCCTCCTGCTCCTGCGCGACAACAAGGCTGTCATCTCCATCAACGGAGTCCGCTAGAGCGCGGGCCGGCGCGGCCGTCCCTATGCGTGGCGTCCGCCGCGCAGTATCTTAGCCGGCATGCCACTCAGCAAGATGCAGATTTCCGAGCTCCTGGAGGAGAACCGCGACCACGACTGCGAGGGGATGGGGAAGAACCACATCTGCGTGCGCATCGCGGCCATCGCGGACCTTCCGTCCCGGTTCGGCCAGTTCCAGGTGGTCGCCTTCTGGAACAACCGTGACGGCAAGGAGCACGCCGCGTTCGTTCACGGCGACGTGACCGGAAGCGAGGACGTTCCCGTGCGCCTGCACTCCGAGTGCCTGACCGGGGATGCCATCGGCTCGCTGCGCTGCGACTGCCGGGACCAGCTGGAGGCGGCGCTCACGGCCCTGGGTTCCATGGAAAAAGGCGTGCTGCTGTACCTGCGCCAGGAGGGTCGGGGGATCGGCCTCCTGAACAAGATCCGGGCGTACGGGCTGCAGGACCACGGCCTGGACACGGTGGAGGCGAACATCGCGCTGGGGTTCCGTGACGACGAGCGGGACTACAGCGTGGCCGCGCACATGCTGCTTTCCCTGAAGATCCAGTCCGTGAAACTCATGACGAACAACCCCCGCAAGATTGGCGGCCTGGAAGCCCTCGGGGTGAAGGTGTCGGGCCGGATCCCGCTCGTCATGAAGCCTACCGAGTACAACCGCTTCTACCTGGAAACCAAGCGCCGCAAGTCCGGCCACCTCCTGGACGGGCTGGGGAAAGAGCACCTGCCGGAACAGCTCGACGTGCCGGTGCTGGAAGGGATGAGCGCGGCGGACGCGCAGGACATCCAGGAGCAGAACTGAACGGCGCCGACTGCCCGGCGGGGGCACCCCCGTCCACGGCGCGTCGCCAAAAAAAGACGGGCCCCGGCGCGTGTGCGCGGGGCCCGTTTTCTCAGACCGAGACCAGTCCTAGTACACCGTCTTCCAGTCCTCGATGTTGGTCTTGTCGAACTTGAACGGAGGGCCAAGCAGGACCTCGGTCCCGCCGTCCGGCGCCTGGGTGATGGTGTAGTCGCCAAGGCGTCCGGCCTTGAACTTGTCACCCACCTTGCCGGTGATCGTGCCCTTCACGAGGGCCGTGGCCACGTATGAGCCCAGGTACCCCACGTCGATGGGGTTCCACAGGAACATGTAGGGGCACACGCCGCTCTCGATGTAGGTGGCCATCTCGGACGGAAGCCCGAGGCCGGTGAGGAACACCTTGCCGCCCAGGTGCTTGTCCGTGAGGACCTTGCCCGCGGCCGCAATGCCGACCGTGGTGGGGGCAATGATGACCTTCAGCTTCGGATAGGAGGCCAGCAGCCCCTGGGCCTCGGAGACCGACTTGTCACGCAGGTCGTCACCGTAGGCGATCTTCACGAGGTGAAGGTTCGCGTACTTCGGGTCCTGCAGGTCCTTCTTCATGAAGTCGATCCAGAGGTTCTGGTTCGTCGCCTGGCTGGTGGCGGACAGGATGGCGATGTCGCCGCTCCCGCCGGCCATGTCGTAAGCGGCTTCCACCAGCGTGCTCCCGATCTTCGCGGAGTCGGCCTGGTTCACGTGCGTCAGGCGGCTCGCCGGGTTGACGCCGGAGTCAAGGGAGAACACCTTGATCCCCGCGTTCTTCGCCTTCGTGAGCACCGGCTGCAGCGCGTCCTTGTCGTTGCCGACGATGCAGATCGCCGCCACGTGCTGGGCGATGAGCTGCTCGATGATCGCGATCTGGCCTTCCGCGGTGGGCTGATCCGGCGCGCGGAGAATGGCCTGGAAGCCCTGCTCCTTGATGCCGGCCTCGAACCCGCTCATCTGCTTGTCCCCGTACGGGTTGCCCGTGTTCTTGAACACGATGGCGTACGTGTTGCTCACCGGCTTGGCGCAGCCGGCGGCGAACGCGAGGACGAGCAGGGTGACCACCGCGATCGCGGTGATCATGGCCCCTCTTCTGAAAACTCTTCGCATAGGTACCTCCTCCTATGGGTTTCTGTCTTCGTTCGGTTGTCCTTCGCCGGCGACCATTTTCGCCGCGGCGGGCACCGAACGTTGATGCCTGTTACGGAAGCGTACATTGAGCACGAGCACGGAGAGAATCAAGAGCAACCCGACGATGATCAGGAGCGACTGCGCCTGGATGTTCACCAGGCCCAGGCCGTAGTTCAGGAACCCGATGATGAAGATGGCGAGCAGCGGGCCCCCGATGCGGCCCTTGCCTCCCGCCGTGCTCACCCCGCCGAGCACCACCATGGCGATGACCGACAGCTCATAGCCCTGCGCCACGTTCGGCCGGGTGCTTCCCATCCGGGAGGTGAGGAACAGGGAGGTGAAGCCCGCCATGAGGCCGGTGAGCACGAACACGGTCACGATCACCGCGTCGGTCTTCACGCCGGAGTAGCGGGACGCGGTGAGGTTGTTCCCGATGGCAAAGACACGGCGGCCGAAGCTCGTGGAGTGCAGGAGCAGGCCGAAGATCACCGCGCAGGCGGCGAACGCCACCAGGATGATGGGCACCCCGCCCACCGATCCCCATCCCAGGGCCGCGTACCAGGACGGGAAGTCCCCCGACGCCTGGTCGGTGAGGATCACGTACGCGATGCCGCGGTAGATGATCATCGTGGCCAGCGTCACGATGACGGCGGACAGCTCCTTGAAGCGCGTGATGAGGATGCCGTTGATCAGGCCGCACACGGTGGCCACCGCCAGGCACAGGAGGGCGGCCAGGGGCATGGGCAGTCCCGCGTGGAAGGACACGGCCATGATCACGGCCGACAGCGCGGCCGTGGAGGCCACGGAGATGTCGATCATCCCCAGGATGATCACCATGGTCATGGGCAGGACGAGGAACGCCTGGTCCAGGAAGGTCTGCGGCGTGGAGAGGAACGTGTCCGCGGTGAGGTAGTAGGGGGACAGCGTGCTGTTGACGATGTTGACCACGATGAAGATGAGCACCAGCAGCCACTCCCACTGCAGGAAGAAGCTCCGCCAGCTCCACCCCTTGTCCACCCGGATCGACCGTTCCGCCATTGCCCGCGCTCCTATATCGCCCGTCGGCGCAGCGCGAAGCGCTGGCTGTTGCGCTTGACCATCACGTTGACGAGGACCGCCGCCAGGATGACGACCCCCTGGATGGCCTGCTGCCAGAACGGAGACACGTTGATGAGCGGCAGCGCGTTGTTCAGGATCCCGAACAGGATCGTCCCGAGGATGAGCCCGGATACCTTGCCGCTGCCCCCCGCGATGCTCACCCCGCCCAGCACGGTGGCCGCGATGACGCTGAGCTCGAACCCCATGGCCGTGTCGCTCTGCGCGGAGGCGAACTTCGCCACCCAGATCACGCCGCCGAGGCCGGCCAGCGCTCCCTGGATCGTGTACACGAGCAGGATGATGCGCCGCCGGGGAATGCCCGAGATGTCGGCCGCCTCCGGGTTGGAGCCCACCGCGTAGATCTGGCGGCCCGTCTTCATGTGGTTGATGAAGTAGAAGAAGGCCAGGTTGATCACCACCGCGATGATGATGGGCGTGCTGATGCCGGCCACCCCGCCCGTGGCGATGCCCTTGAACCCGTCCGACATCTGGTAGGCGCTCACCCACGCGCCCTTGCTCACCACGTACGTGAGCCCGCGCAGCACGTTCATGAACCCGAGCGTGGCGATGATGGGCAGGACGTTGAACCGGGCAATCAGGATCCCGATCAGAACGCCGGCCACCGTGCCCACCGCCATGCCCTCCAGGACGGAGACGAGCGGCGAAATGGCGCGGAAGGAGTTCACCGTGAGGGCGCTCACCATCCCGGCGAGCGCGATGGTGGCGCCCACGGAGAGGTCGATGCCGCGCGTGAGGATGACCATCATCATGCCCACGGACAGGATGCTCAGGATGGCCGTGTTGGTGAGCAGGTCCCCGATGTTGGACAGCGTCAGGAACGCGGGGTTTCGAAGCTGCACGGCCACGCAGATGATGACGATGAACACCAGAAGGCCCAGCTCGCGGAAGCTCTCGCTCGCGGTGGCGGTCCGCTTCATGCGGTGACCCCCTCCGGCATGGCGGCGCGCAGGATCTTCTCCTGCGAGCTTCCGGCGGTGTCCATGGTGGCGGCCACGCGGCCGTCCCGCATCACGACGATGCGGTCACTCATGCCCAGCACCTCCGGCATCTCGGAGGAGATCATGATGATGCCGTAGCCGGCCTCCGCCAGGTCGTTCATGATGGAGAAGATCGCCGTCTTGGCCCCGACGTCCACGCCCTTGGTGGGCTCGTCCAGGATGATCACCTTCATCTTTCCCGCCAGCAGCTTGGCCACGATGATCTTCTGCTGGTTGCCGCCGGAGAGCGTGGAGGCCAGATCGAACACGCTCCCGGCCCGCACCTGCAGCTTCTCCGCCAGCTCCTTGGTGACGGCCCGCTCCCGCACCGGGTGCAGCCACCCCATGGTGGCGAACGTCTCCAGCGTGGGCAGCGTCACGTTCTTCGCAAGGTCCCAGTCCAGCACGAGGCCCTGGCGCAGCCGGTCTTCCGGCAGGTAGCCGATTCCCTTCTGGATTGCCTGTGCGGGGCTTCCGATGTGCAGCTCTTCCCCCTCCAGGAACACGCGACCGCTGTCCGCGCGGGTCACCCCGTAGATGGCTTCGCAGACCTCCGTGCGGCCGGCGCCGATGAGCCCGGTCATCGCCAGGATCTCCCCCCGGCGGACGGAGAACGACACGTCCTTGAAGTAGCCGGTGCGGGACAGGCCCTCTACGCGGAAGATCTCCTCCCCGATCGTCACCTTCCGCTTGGGGAAGAACTGCGTGATCTCGCGGCCCACCATGTGCGTGATGACCTGCTCGCGCGTGATCTCGTCCAGGCGCCAGGTGCCCACGTAGCGGGAGTCCCGGAAGACGGTGACCCGGCTGGCCAGGCGGTACATGTCCTCCATGCGGTGGGAGATGAAGATGATGGACACGCCCTTGTCCCGCAGGCCCTCCGTGATGCGGTACAGGTCCTCCGATTCGCGCGCGGTGAGCGGCGCGGTGGGCTCATCCATGATGATGATGCGCGCGTTGGCGGAGAGCGCCTTGGCGATCTCCACGATCTGCTGCTGGGCCACCGAGAGGCTGCCCATGGTCGCGCGCGGGTCAAAGTCCGCGTCCAGCTGTCCCAGCAGCTCCCCGGCCCGCTCGTGCAGGTCCCGCCAGTCGATCTTGCGGGTGAGCGAGTGGATCTTCTCGTGCCCGATGAAGATGTTCTCCGTCACCGAGAGGTCCGGGTAGCAGGTGACGTGCTGGTAGATGGCGGCGATGCCGAGGCGCTGCGAGTCAGAGGGGCCGTGGATCTGGACCGCCCGCCCGTCGATCGTGATCTCCCCCGCGTCCGGCTGGTACACGCCGGTGATGACCTTGATGAGCGTGGACTTGCCCGCCCCGTTCTCCCCGATGAGCGCGTGGATCTCTCCGGGGATGAGGTCGAAATGAACGTCATCCAGCGCCCGCACGCCGGGGAACGTCTTGGTGATGTGTGTCAGCTCCAGGATGCGCTCAGCCATTCTGTGTCGTCCTCAGCAGACCGTGCGGCATTCAATCCCCAGCAGCGCCGCCAGCCGGGACAGCCGGTCGGCGAGGTGGCCCACGCCGATGGCGCAGTGGTGCGCCGGGCCGGCCGCGGACCAGCGGTTGGTGAACTCCCGCGCGGACAGCGGGAAACGGTAGCGGCTGTTCGTGTTGCCGATCTGCAGCGTGGGGCCCGGCACGGATTCCCCCTCCGCGGTCAGCAGGAACGTGGATCCTCCGCGGCCCTGCACCACGGACAGGAGCGTGACCGGTCCGTTCTTCACGCTCATCTGGATGGAAAGCCCTTTCCCCGGCTTGCCATGGTAGACCGGCAGCGGCACGAGCCCGACGGCTCCCTCCGCGATGGCGGGATGGGCGGGGCCGTCGTGACCCCAGAGCACCACGTCATCGTTGAAATCCATGGCGTAGAACTCGGAGAACGAGCCCCCGGCGCCGAAGCAGTCCATGATCTTCATCGCCATCACATTCTTGACTTCGCACTCGCCCGCCACCGGCACGTGGTGCGCCGTGAGCAGGGTGTTTCCCGCGATGACTGACGTGACGACGTTCTCGTGCTCGTTTCCCGGCTCCCCTTCGTAGTAGTATGCCATGGCGGCAAGCCGCATGTCTGCCACCAGGCGGTCCAGCGCGCAACTGGTGCGCGCCGCGCGCTCCAGCTCCGCGGGTTCGCACTCCGCGGAAACCGCGAACTCGCGCTGGAACTGCTCGAGCTTGCGCACCACCTCGGGGGATTTCACCTCCGCCCGCAGCCGCGCGAGCCGGTCCATCTCCAGCAGCTCGAAGTGGCAGCCGAACACGTCGGCAAGCCGGGTGACGTCGGTGTACACGTCCAGCATCCCGCCGTAGTAGTGGCCCAGGATGCCCACCCGGGAGTCCCGAAGGGCGGCCCGGACGGAGACGGCGTCCACCCACGCGGAGATCTGCCGCCAGGCTTCTTCGTCTCCCAGCCAGCCGGTTACGAGGTGGTAGTCGATGCCGCAGTTGTTGAACACGGCCGCGATCTCAGGAGCGCAGCAGGCCTGGCAGTGCGCCAGCCATTCGCCCGTCATCGTGCCCCGGTCTCCCAGCGCGTTGAAGGAAGCGTAGTCGATGGCGGCCACCGGCTGCAGGTTCAGCACGATGATCGGCACGCCGGCCTGCTGGGCCACGGGGAGCACCGTGTGGGACAGGGCATACGTTGAAATATAGAGGAAGACCGCCTCCACCCGCTTCTCGCGAAAGAGCCCGGCAGCCGCCCGGGAGGCATCCGGGTTGTCCACCAGCCCGGCGTCCACCACCTCGGCGCCGAGGGCGGACAGCCGCTGCGCAATGGTGCGCTGGTAGCCGAGGAGCCGGTCCTTCAGGCCCTTGAACTGCGGCCAGTACGTGTCGAGGCCGATTCCAAAAAGGCCTATCCTTATCCTCGGGGGCATTTCGGGTTAATTATCTTCCGAAGCGCCGCCACCGTGAATGGACTTTTCCATGCCATGGATGGAAAAAAAGATCCCGGATGGACAAAACTTGTGACCGGCCCCCAAAAGCGCTATAACTCGGGGGATGTCGTCGCACGAGCTCGGCCGGCCGAAGAGCTTCGTCCGCTACCTGACGTGGAGCGCGGAAGACGAGAAGTGGCAGCTCGTGTGTACGGACGCGGGGTGCACCGAGGTGGCTCCCGGCACCCGCTACCCGCCGAACCGGGATGCCCACCCGCAGGCGTTCAAGTCCGTGGCGGTCGGCCGGACGCTCCCCGAGTACCAGGTGGTGTACGTCACCCGCGGCCGCGGCATATTCGAGATGAACGGCCGCACCCACGTGGTCGTGCCCGGGTCGGTCATGCTCGTGTTCCCCGGGGTGCGCCATTTCTACAAGCCGGAATACGAGGTGGGGTGGACCGAGTACTGGGTGGGGTTCAAGGGGCCGTACGTGGACACGCTGTGCCGGCAGGGGTTCCTCTCCCCCGACAAGCCGCTGTTCGAGGTGGGCCTGCAGAACAGCCTGCTGGGGATCTACTCCCAGATCTTCGAGCTGGTGAGCGACCAGCGCCCGCTGTACCAGGTGCGGGCCAGCTCCCTCGTGCTGACGCTCATCGCCGAGGTGCTGGCGCACGAGCGCAAGGTAGTCCAGTACAACCACTCGGAGCAGCTCGTGGAAAAGGCGCGCTTCCTGATGGAGGAGAACATCTACGGCGAGATCAACCTGAACGCGATCGCCGTCCTCCTGGGCGTGAGCACGTCCCACCTGAACGAGGTGTTCAAGTCCTACACGGCCATGACACCGTACCAGTACTTCATCAGCATCAAGATCCGCAAGGCCAAGGAGCTGCTGGAGACCGGGGACCTCGCCATCAAGGAGGTGGCGTTCCGACTCGGGTTCGACGATCCGTACTATTTCTCCCGCCTGTTCCGAAAGAAGGCCGGCCTGCCGCCCTCCCGGTGGGGCTCCTTCGTGCGGCAGTAGACACTTTTTCCCCTGCCGGCCTATGCTCCGCCGGTGGTACCTGCCCATCCCGGCGGCCGTCTCGCGGCGCCGTCGACCCTTCGCGCCACGTTCATCCTGACCATCGCCCTCGCGTATTTCGCCGTGGGAGCGTTCACCGTGGCATCCTTCCTCCTCAGCGCCCGCGGCCTCACGCTGGTCTTTGCCACCCGGTTTGCCCGGACCGAGGCGCTGCTGGAGAAGAACCGCATCCTCGCCCGGATCGACCGGGAGGTGGCACTGGCCCGAAAGCTCGCCGATGACCCCGTGGTCCGCCGCTGGGCGGTGCAGGAATCGGACCCCGCCCTGGGCCGCATGGCACGGGAGCAGCTGGAGAGCTTCCGGTCCGCCTTTTCCGACCACGTCTACTTCATCGCGCCGCTGGCCACCGGGCATTACTTCATCCACGACGCGAGCGGACCGAAGCTCACCACGCTGGACCGGCAGAACCCCGCGGACGCCTGGTACTTCAGCACGCTGGCCTCCGTGGACGACTTTGCGCTGAACGTGGACTACGACCGGCTGGTGCAGTCCACGAAGGTGTGGATCAACGTGATCATGCGCGACGAGCGGGGCATCAAGATCGGGATCTGCGGCACGGGCCTCGACATCAGCGGCTTCCTGGCAGACGTGCTGCAGTCCGAGGACTCCAACGCGGTGGCCATCCTCGTGGACCGAGGCGGCACCATCGAGGCGCACCCCAACGCGACGTACGTGCTTCGAAACGCCGAGACCAAGGACGCGCCCAAGCTCACGATCTACGACCTGCTGGGCAGCAGCGCCGAACGGCGCCTGCTCATGTCCGCCATCACCGACCTTTCCATCGGCCGGGACGACGTTGACTCTTTCCCGCTCACGGTGGAGGGGAGACGGTATCTGGCCGCCGTATCCGCCATGCCCGGCATCGACTGGTACAACCTCGTCCTGGTGGACGCCTCTCGCGTGCTCGGGTTCCAGGCGTTCCTTCCGCTGGCCGCCACGCTGGTGGCCTCCCTCCTGCTGGTGCTGCTGGCCGTGGCGCTCCTGCTGAACCGTGTCGTCCTGCGGCCGCTGTCCGCGCTGGCCGCCGCTTCCCGCGAGATCGCCGCCGGCCGCTATGGCGTGCAGCTCGCCTTCCGCCGCCGGGACGAGATCGGCCAGCTCACGCATGCGTTCAACGCCATGAGCGCCACGGTGAAGGACACCACGGAGGGGCTGGAGGCGAGGGTGGAGGAGCGGACGGGGGAGCTTTCCCGCGCCAACCTCGCGCTGGAGGAGTCCCAGCGGCTCATCATGGAGAGCCTCGACCTTGCGCGCCGGCTGCAGGCCGGCATCCTCCCGGGCCCGGGAGCGCTCGGGGCCGCCTTCCCGGCGCACTTCGTGGTGTTCCTGCCCCGTGACGTGGTGAGCGGCGACTTCTACCTCGTGCGGCGGTTTTCGGACTACACGGTGGCCGCGGTCATCGACTGCATGGGGCACGGGGTCCCGGGCGCGCTCACGACGATGAGCGTGCACGCGGTCCTCACCCACGTGCTGGACACCGTCTGCCACGACGAGCCGGCGCGCATCGTGGCGGAGCTGGACCGCGAGCTGCGGGAGACGCTTCACCGGGAGGACGGGGACCGGCGGCTGGACAGCGGGCTGGACCTGGCGGTGTGCGTGCAGGACACCGGGCGGCCCGTGGTACGCTACACGGGAGCCGGGCTCAGCCTGTTTGCGTGGGATGGGCGCGCCGTGCACGAGGTGAAAGGGGACGCCCGCCGGGTGGGCTACCGCGCTCCCGGGCGGGGAGAGCCGTGGACGACGCGCGAGGTGCCCGTGGATCACGGCGCCACGCTGTACCTCAGCACGGATGGATTCCTGGACCAGGCCGGCGGCCCGAAGGGGTTTGGTTTCGGCCGGGCCGCGTTCGCGGAGCTCGTGGCGCGCGCCGCCAGCCGCCCCCTGGATCGGCAGGAGGAGGCCTTCCGGGAGGCGCTCGCGAACCATCAGGGGGAACGGCCCCAGCGGGATGACATCACGGTGCTGGCGTTCCAGGTCGGGGGGAGAGCAGGGAAATGACACCGGACCAGCTATCCAGGATCAGGGAGGAGATCACCCGGGAAGGGGTGATGATCTGCTTCAACGGCACGTTCGTGCACAGCATCATCGAGGAGCTGGGCAATGCGCTGCGTCGCTACCTCCAGGAGCAGGAAGAGCAGAAGAGCGCCGCGCTGGACGTGTTCTCCGTGTACATCGAGCAGGCGCAGAACATCAGGAACTACCTCGCGCGCAAGAAGTTCACGGATGCCACTTCCGCCAGCGCCATCATCGTGATCGCCCGACGGGGGGAACGGTACGTGGTGAGCTCCGGGAACGTGGTAGACGGGGAGGACCAGGCCGCGCTCACGGCCCAGCTGGAGCAGGTGCGCTCGGCGGACGCGGCGGAGCTGCGCAAGTTGTTCAAGGAGAAGCTGCGCTCCGGGACGCGGGATCCCGCCGGGGGGGCCGGCATGGGGCTCATCGAGGTGGCTCGCCGCTGCGCGGAGCCGCTTCAGTACGCGTTCCACCCGGTGGAAGGCGGGCGCAGCTTCTTCTGCCTTACCGCGGTCATATGAGGAACCGGAAATGGAACTGAACATTCCCCGCACCAACGCCACCCCGGAGATCCGCTGGGACTCCGCCTCCGGAACGCTTGCGATCACCGGGGAGTCGTACCCGGAGAACTCGTTCGACTTCTACGAGCCCGTTCTCGAGTGGCTGCGCCACTCGTTGCCCACCCTGGCGCGCCTGCGCCTGGAGGTGTCCGTGAGCTACATGAACTCCAGCTCCATCAAGTGCATGCTCGACATCCTGGATGCCATGGGGGAGGCCCACGCGGCCGGCGCGGCCGTGGAGGCGGTCTGGAGCTACGAAACGGACAACCCGCGCGCGCTGGACCTGGCCGAGGAGTTCCGCTCCGAGGTCCTCTTCCCGTTCGTCGTGAACCCGGTGGGGGGCTGAGCCGCCATGCCGCGCAGCCCCCTGGAGATCGAACGGGACGCGGTGGTCCGCCGCTCGGAGCGGCTGCTGGCGGCCTCCGCCGCGGCGGTTCCGTCCGCGGAATACGCGGAGCTGCTGAGGTCCTACCGACGGCTGCTGGGGAAGTTCTCCAAGGTGATGGTGATCTCCGACTCCTACGATGCGCAGCTGAAGACGCTCACCGAGCAGCTCGAGAACCTGCGTTCCCTGGCGCTGCCCATCTGCATGTTCTGCAAAAAGGTGCGGGTGGACGACGACTACTGGGAGCAGATCGAGGGCTACTTCGCCAAGCACATCGACGTAGCCTTCACGCACGGCATCTGCCCCACCTGCATGGAAGACCGCTACGGGGAGATCATGAGCACGCCGGAGGGCCGGGAGCGGATTGCCGCGGACGTGCGAGCTCAGGCAGACCGACAGACGGGCGCCGTCCCGCAGGAGGACGAAGCGGTGCGCGCCGCGGAGGATCTGCTGGGCACGCCCACCGCCGGTGTCGGCACCCTGCGGGCGGGGCTGCGGAAGCTCGCGGACCGCTACCGGCGCCTGCTGCGGCGAATGGGCAAGATCCTCCTCATCAGTGACGGCTACCAGGCACGCCTCATGGACATGAACGTCCGCCTGAACCTGCTGGCGCATACCGACGGTCTCACCGGCCTGGCCAACCGGCACGCCGGCATGGAAAGGCTGGAAGCGGAGCGCAGCCGCGCCGAACGACACGGCCAGCCGCTCTCGGTGGCCATCGCTGACGTGGACGGGTTCAAGGCAGTGAACGACGCGCTTGGCCACGAGGCCGGGGATGTGCTCCTGCGGGAGCTGGGCCAGCTCCTGCGCTCCCAGATGCGCAAGGAGGATACCTGCGCCCGGTGGGGAGGGGAGGAGTTCATCCTGGTGCTGCCGGAAACCGGCGGGGAGGCGGCCGAGGCGTTCCTGTCCAAGCTCCTTGCCGCCGTGCGCCGGATGCGGGTACCCTACCGGGGACAATCCCTGCAGTGCACGCTCAGCGCCGGGTGCGCATCGCTTGCGGCCGGCCGCAGCTCCGACGACCTGCTGCGGCTGGCAGACGCGGCCCTGTACCAGGCCAAGAAGTCCGGCAAGGATCGCGTGCAGCGTGTCGAGGGGGCCTGAGCGGAGGTCACCCGAAACGCGGCCCGCGCGCGGAGCCCGGCCTCATTCCAGCCGTTCCGAGAGCAACGCCTTCATGTACAGGTTGACCTCCCACAGGTCCGCCACCGGCTGACGGGTCCATGGCAGCGTCGGCATGTAGGGGACGGGACCGAACTCGGGGCACACGGGAAGCACCGCGGTGCCTCGGGCCCGGTGGATGGCAGCGATCTGCTTCCACCACGCGAGGTGCGCTTCCACGGCCTCCCGCCATTCCGGCGCCCCCGGGTGGGTGACCTGAGGTCCCTGCGCGTGCCCGACGCGCGCGTGGATATGCCACGCGGCCTCGCAGGCCCTGCGGATCGCCTCCGCCTGGTCTTCCAGCAGGGACTCGTGGACGCAGCACCAGTGGGAGAAGTCAGCGGTCAGGCGCAGTCCGGGCAGCGCGTCCAGGAGCGCCATCGTGGCAGGGGCGCTGAACAGGGCGCGGCCCCGGTGCGTTTCGTGAAGCACGGTCACGCCGAGCTCCTGTTCGAGAGAGGCGGCCGCGCGGAACACCACGAGGTTCTCCTCCCGTGTGAAGATGTCCCGCCCCGTGTGTGAGTTCACGAACAGCGGGGAAAGCTCCTTGGCCCGGCGGTACTGCTCCTCGAAGCTCTTCGCGTGTTCCTGCGGCGTTCTCCCGGCGGTCCACTGCTGGGCCACGAGACCAAGCCCGTGGCGCCGCAGCGCCTCCTTCAGGGTCCGCCGCTCGGAGGCGTCCGCCGGCACGCCGGCCTCCACCGCCTCGAAACCCGCCTCATGGATGAGAGCCAGGTTGTCTTCCAGGCCGGGGCGGTCCATTCCCCACATCCCGCGGACAAAGAGTGTCTTCATCGCCAACAATCGAAAGACTCCACGGCCGCCGTGTCAACCCGTGAGGCCGACCGGGCCCATTGTGCCCCGCGGGTCCGCCGGCTATGATTCGCTCACCCATGTCTGGCGCCCCCTTGCAGGAGCCTTCCCAGGCGGTCGGCGGAGAGTTCGCGGTAACCGCCACGTTCCCCCGGCTGGCGGACGTCGTCGCCTTCCAGGAAGGGACCGCGCCGTTCGCGTACGGGTACTACCGCTACGTCTCGCATCCCTACCTGAAACGGATCGAGGATTCCCTGAAGGCGCTGTTCGGCTGCCGCCACTGCCGCCTTGCCGGCTCCCGGGAGGCTGCCCTCCTGGAGCTCCTGCTGTGCCTGCACGCGCCGGGGACCCGGACTGGTCTTGCCATGATTCCGTGCGAAGGCTCACCGGTCCCCTTCCGTGACACCGGCTTCCTGCCGGCCTGTGACGCGCCGGAGTTCGCGTTCCTCGCCCGGGGACAGATGCCGGGCGCGCAGGACGTGGTGATCGTCACCGCGCGCGCGGGGGAGCGGCTTTCCGCCGCGCGGATGGAGGAGGCCCGCCGGGCCGGCGACAATGGCGCCACCGTGGTGGTGCTGCTTTCCGAGGTGCCGTCCCGCGCCCCCGCCGTGCCCGGCGCGAAGTTCTGGATCACGCCGCTGCCGTCCGACGTTCACGGCGCCGCGGTGGTCGGCGCCTCGGACCGCGCCATGGATCGCCTGGGGCAGCAGATGCGCCGCCGGGGGCT
>DASRZR010000430.1:0-21537 GCA_035686185.1 Spirochaetia bacterium
TGCAGACGGCCACCGGGTCGCAGGCCGCCATGGAGCAGATCAAGGACGCGTCCCAGAAGGTCAACGAGATGATCGTCGGACTGTCGGATTCGATGTCCCAGCAGGTGACCGCCGTGAAAGAGCTGTCCCGCGCGCTGCTCAGCATGAGCGAGATGAGCCAGAGCATCTCCGCGGCCGCCGAGGAACAGACCACGAACGCGAAGCAGGTGTCCACGGCCGTGGAGAATGTGAACGAGATCACCCAGAGTGCCGCCTCGGCTTCGGAAGAGACATCGGCCGCGACCGAGCAGCTGGCCGGCCTGGCCCAGCAGCTGCAGCAGATGACCGCCCAGTTCAAAGTGGAGGGCAATGGCCTTCCGCAGGGTCTCCGGAACGTGAACGGCCTCCCCGGAGGCGCCGATCCGTCGGGGCGCGGTGAACCGGCGCTCGCGGCCACGATGTAAGGCCCCCGCCGGCCCTGTCCGGTCACTGTGGTAGACTGCCGGACGTGAAGAGAGCAGCAGCGGTTCTGCTGGTCCTGGCGCTTGCGGGCCTTGGCGGCTGCGCCACGGCGACGGGTGGGTCGAGCCGGACGATTGTGGTAGTGGTGCCCGCGGACGGGGCACCCGTTGCGGAGGCCGTGCGGTCGGGTCTTGCGGCGTTCGCCAAGGACGCTCCGGATGTCACGACCTCCGTGGCCACGGCAACGACCGGGGACGCTTCCCAGTCCTCGCTCATCGACGAGCTGGTCTCGAACGGTACAAACGCCATCGTCGTGTTCCCACGGGACGCCGAGGCGGTGGCGCCCGCACTGGCCCGGGCGTCCGCCGCGCGCGTCGTCGTCGTCACCACGGGCATTCCGGACGCCCGGCGCGTTGCCGCAGACCTGGAGCCGTGGGATGAGACCTCGTTTGGCCGGCGCATGATGGACGTCATGGCAGCGTGGATGGGATACGCGGGCCAGTGGGCGGTCCTGGTGGACTCGGGAACGCCGCAGGTGCAGTCACGACGCCGGGATGGCGAGATCGCGGAGGCAGCGGCGGCCTATCCCGGCCTGGTGAGAAGCGTCGACGCGATCGAGGCGGCCGACCGCGCGGCAGCGCGGGCCCAGGTGATCGACCTGCTGAAGGCACATCCCGGGCTGAAGGCGATCCTGGCCAACTCGCCCGCCGCGCTGGTGGGCACCGCCCAGGCCGTGACGGAGGCAGGGCTCATCGGAAAGGTCGGCGTGTTCGGCACCAGCTATCCGTCCGAGGCGGCGGACCATATCAGGAGCGGGGCGGTCATCGCCGTCACGTTTTCGGCTCCCGCGGACCTCGCCTACGCGGCCCTGCGCGCGGCCCATGGACTGATGCTCGGCCAATCCGTCGGCGCGGGAGCGGACCTGGGACGCCCCGGCTATGACCGGGTGACCGTGATGCCGAACGCCGCCGGGGTCCCCGTGATCTACGGCTCCGCCTGGATGACGGTGAACCGGGACAACCTGAAGGACTGGATCCGGCCGGACGGAAGCTGCACGCTCTAGGACGGAACAGCCAGGCCGGCCGTCGCGGCGGCGGCCTCCCGCAGCGCGTCGATGTTTCCTGCCGGAGTGCCCGGCGACGTGCCGCCCCCCGCGGAGAGGATGAACGCCGGGTGGCCCGCGTTTTCCCGGATGCAGCGGCGCGCATTCTCCGTCACCGTGGACGGATCCGCTCCGGCCAGGATGTCCCGTGGCGCCACGTTGCCGAGGAGGCAGACGCGGTCTCCCACCCGGGCGCGGACATCCGGTATGGCCTTCATATGCGTGAAGTTGAAGACGTTGATGCCGACCCGGTGCAGGAACTCGTAGCAGACCGTCGAATCGGTATCGTCATGGAACATCTTCACGGACGCCGGCAGGGAGAAGACCTCCTGCAGGCAGGGATGCGCGAACTCCAGGTAGTCTTCCCGCGACAGGAACCCCACCACGTCATCCAGCACGAGGATCCCGTCCACGCCCGGGAGCGCCTCGGCCTGGGCTGACAACCAGTCCCGCACGAGCCGTGTCGTCACGGACAGGAGGCGATGCGTGGCAGCCGGCTCGGTCTTCAACCCGATGAGGAAGTTCGACACCCCGAGAAGGTGGGCGGCCACCGCCAGCGGTCCCCGGGCCGCCACCATGCGGATATCCATGCCCTCGGCCCGGACAAGCGGGCGGACGTGCCGGTACAGGGAAAGGGCCAGCGGCATGAGCCCATCCCGACGGGGATTCGGCGGCGTGATGTCGGCCGCCTGCGCCACGTCCGCGAACGCGGGACGAATGCCGGGAGGCTGGTCCGCGGAGAACTCGATGCGACAGCCGAAACCGGACGGTTCGGCGGCCATGCCGGGCTCGACCCAGAAGCCGGGGAGAAGGATCAGGTCCGGGAACCGGCGCGCCACGGCGAGGTTCGCCCTCAACCACACCTCGGGGATGCTGATGTAGTCCACCGTGGAGATGCCGAGGAACGGAGGGATCCACGGTGTATCTACGATCAGCGCCGTGGGGACCCGGGGAAGAGGCTCGCCGCGGGCCGCCGCCTTCAGCACGGCCCATTGTTCGTCCGTCATGCTGTAACCCCTTTAGAAGACGTAATCCGTGCTCACGAAGTTGGACGTCCGTTCCCGCAGCATGGCACCAAGGAGCTCCGTGTTCGCGGAAGTACTGGGGGCAGCCACCATGGAGCGGATGGAAAAGCAGCGCAGCGCGTCGGAAACGGACAACGTACCTTCCGCGCTGTCCTTGCGCCCGGTGAACGGGTACACGTCGGGACCTCGCTGGCACTGGGCGTTGAGGTTGATGCGGCAGACCTGGTTGGCCAGCGCGTCGATGAACGGGCCCAGCAGCGCCGGGTCGCGGCCGAACAGGCTGGCCTGCTGTCCGTAGCTGGAGGAGACCACGTAGTCGAAGACCTCGCGCGGGTCGTCGAAGACCGCCACGGGCACCACGGGCCCGAACTGCTCCACGTGGTACAGCTCCATGTCGGGCTTCACGGGGTACACCACGGACGGGTAGTAGAACGTCCCGCAGGAAAGGCCGCCGTGCTGGTTCGCCACCCGGGCACCCTTGCCCCTGGCCTCCTGGACGAGGCCGTCCATCTTCTTCACCTTGTCCAGGTCCGGAAGCGGTGTGATCCTTACGCCGGGCTCCCAGGGCATGCCGAACGCAAGGGAATCCACCGCATCGGAAAACTGGCGGACGAACCGGTCCGCGATGGACCGCTGGACGAACAGCATCTTCAGCGCCGTGCACCGCTGGCCGTTGAAGGACAGCGCGCCGGTCAGGCATTCGGAGACCGCCAGGTCAAGATCCGCATCCGCCAGGACGATGCCGGGATTCTTCGCGTCCAGCCCCAGGATGGAGCGCAGTCGGTTGGGGTGCGGGTGCAGCCGGCGCAGCCCGTTTGCTACTCTTGAGCTGCCGATGAACGCGAGTGCCGCCACCTCCCCGGTCTCCACGATTGGCCCGGCCACCGCGCTGCCCCTGCCGTTGATCACGTTCACCACGCCCGGCGGAAAGCAGTCCGCGAAACAGGACAGGAGCGGGGCCTGGCACAGCGCGCCGTAGTGGGGAAGCTTCGCCACGATCGGGTTGCCCATGGCAAGCGCCGGGATCAGCGTGGTGAAGGTCTCGTTCAGCGGATAATTGAACGGTCCCATGCAGAGGACCACGCCCAACGGGGACCGGCGGATGTGGGCCAGCACGCCCGTGTTGGTGGAGAAGCGCGCCCCGGCGCGGTCGGTCTCCTTCAGGGCCTCCACCGTGTCCGTGATGTACTGCACCGTGCGGTCGAACTCCTTCTCCGAGTCCGCCCGGCTTTTTCCGATCTCCCACATCAGGAGGCGGACCGTCTGTTCCCGCACGGCCCTCATGCGCACCGCGAAATGGGAAAGCGCCTCTGCCCGAGCCGCCACTCTCATGGTGGGCCACTCACCGCGGCCCTGGTCCCACGCCGACGTGGCGGCGGCCAGCGCATCCAGGGCCGCCGCCCGGTCCAGCCGGGCCGCGGGACCGAGCCGGCGCGGGGATAGCCGCTCACCGTCCCGCAGGCAGATCGCGGAGAGCATGTCCTCCGTCTGCCCGGTCCACTGGCGGATCTCTCCATTGACGAGGTACGCGGTGCCTTCGCCGTAGGTCCCGCCGGGCGCGAAGTCGGCGGCCGCCGGCACTTCCTCACGGCCGGGGAAGAGGGAGGCCACGCGATCCGGAATCGAAGGGCGCTGGTTCGACTGCATGCGAACAGGGTACCTCGCGGCACTTGATCCCGGTCAAGGGCCGCCGGCACGGCTGCCCGTAGACTGGAGGTGAACGGAGGATGGGGACATGCGGTTCACGGGCAGTCCGGCGCGCGGCCTTATCGGTGCCACGCTGGGGTTCTTCTTCGGTTTCGCGGCTGTCGCGCTCTTCGGCGCCACGGCTCAGAAGTTCAAGGAAGTGCTGGGCCTCGGGCAGGTGATGGTCGGAGTCCTGCTGGCCATCCCCAGCCTCATGGGGTCCCTGCTGCGGATCCCCTTTGCTGCCTGGGTCGACTCGACGGGAGGCCGCAAGCCGTTCCTCGTTCTCCTGGGCCTCTCGGTTGCCGGGATGGCGGGCCTCACGCTGACGGTGTCCGTGTTCTCCTCGCGGCTCAGCCCGTCATCGCTGCCGATCGTCCTCGCGCTCGGTGCGCTGTGCGGGTGCGGCATTGCCACGTTCTCCGTGGGTATCAGCCAGGTCTCCTACTGGTTCCCGCGCTCTTCCCAGGGCACGGCGCTGGGAGTCTACGGCGGCGTGGGCAACCTCGCCCCCGGGATCTTCACGCTCCTGCTGCCGCTGGCGCTCGCCGGCTTCGGCCTGAGCGGAGCCTACGGCGCCTGGCTGCTCATGCTGGTGGTGGGCGCCGTCCTGTACTTCGTGCTGGGCGTGAACTCGCCCTACTTCCAGGGGCTGGCCGGCGGACGGGCGCCCGATCAGGCACGGAAGGAAGCCGAGGCAGCGGGCCAGGAGATGTTCCCGGCCGGCAATGCAGGAAAGAGCCTGCTCGCATCGGCCCGCGAGTGGAGGACGTGGCTCCTCGTCATCGTCTACTTCTGCTCCTTCGGCGGCTTCATGGCGATGACCGCCTGGCTGCCGCTGTACTGGCGCACGTTCCTTGGCGTCGCCCCGATCCTCGCCGGGGTGCTCTCGGCCACCTATTCCATTGCCACATCAGTGGTGCGCGTGGCCGGCGGCCGCATTTCCGACCGGCTCGGCGGAGAGCGCACGGCGGCCGTGTCCCTCGGGATCATGACCGCGGGCGCGGTCCTGATGGTGTTCACCAGAGACTCCCACGCCGTGGGCTTCCCGCTGGCCGCGACCATCGTGATGGCGCTCGGCATGGGGGTAACGAACGCGGCAGTCTTCAAGCTGGTCCCGAAGCTTGTGCCGCACGCGGTGGGCGGCGCTTCGGGCTGGGTGGGTGGTCTCGGTGCCTTCGGCGGCTTTGCCATTCCCCCGGCGCTGAGCCTGTTCGTCCTTGGAGAGGGCGCGCGGGGGTACGCCGATGGGTTCGTCGTGTTCATCGGGCTCGCGGTCGTGTCGCTGGCGCTGGTGATCGTCCTCGCGCGGACGCCTGCCGGCGGGGAGAAGTCGCGAACAATCGCCCGGAGCGCCACGCGGTGAGCGCACCCGGGGCAAGGATAGCTTGACGGGCCGCCTAGGTCACCCTAAGCTTTTGTGTGCGGGCGTGCGAGCGCCGCGCCTCGTGGAAGGAGACGATCCATGAGCCATTTCGCTGACCGGCTCCTGTTCTTCCGAAGAAAGTCAGAATCGTTTGCCGATGGCCACGGGGTGGTCACCACGGAGGACCGCACGTGGGAGGAGGGCTACCGGGCCCGGTGGCAGCACGACAAGATCGTGCGCTCCACCCACGGCGTGAACTGCACCGGCTCCTGCTCCTGGAAGATCTACGTGAAGGGCGGGATCGTCACGTGGGAGACCCAGCAGACCGATTACCCCCGCACGAGACCCGACATGCCCAACCACGAGCCCCGAGGCTGCGCGCGGGGCGCCAGCTACTCGTGGTACCTGTACAGCGGCAACCGGCTGAAGCACCCGATGGTTCGCGGGCGCCTGCTGCGGATGTACCGGGAAGCCCGGGCGGCGGGCGCGTCCAGCGTCGACGCGTGGGCTTCCATCGTCGAGGACCCGAAGCGGCGGATCTCCTACCAGTCCGTGCGAGGACTTGGTGGCTTCGTCCGCGCCACCTGGGATGAGGCGGCGGAGATGGTGGCCGCCGCGAATGTATACACCATCAGGAAGTACGGGCCGGACCGCATCTGCGGGTTCTCCCCCATCCCCGCCATGTCCATGGTCTCCCACGCGTCGGGAAGCCGCTACCTGCAGCTCATCGGCGGCGTATCCTTGAGCTTCTACGACTGGTACTGCGACCTGCCGCCCAGCTCTCCGCAGACGTGGGGAGAGCAGACCGACGTCCCGGAGAGCGCGGACTGGTACAACGCGATGTTCCTCATCCTGTGGGGCTCCAACGTGCCCCAGACGCGCACGCCGGACGCGCACTTCTACACGGAGGCGCGCTACAAGGGAACGCAGAGCGTTGTGATCTGTCCGGACTACAGCGAGGCATCCAAGTTCGCCGACCTGTGGCTGCACCCGCGGTCGGGAACCGACTCGGCCCTGGCAATGGCCATGGGTCACGTGATATTGACGGAGTTCCACGTTCAGCGCCGCAGCGAGTACTTCCAGGACTACTGCCGCCAGTACAGCGACTTCCCGTTCCTCGTGCGGCTGGTTCGCCAGGGTGACACGCTGGTACCCGAGCGCTTCCTGCGCGCCAGCGACCTGCCCGATTCACTGGGGGAGTCCGTCAACCCGGAGTGGAAGCCCGTTGCTTTAGATGAGACCAAGGGCGCCGTGGTGGCGCCCCAGGGATCCATCGGCTACCGGTGGGGTTCCGACGGCAAGTGGAGCCTGGAGGAGCGCGACGGCCGCACCGGGCGGGACGTGCGACTGCGCCTGTCCATGAAGGACCCCGCCACGGGATCGCCGGCCGCGGAAGTCGTGGAGGTGGCATTCCCGTACTTCGGGGCCTACACGCACGCCTACTACGCGGGAACCGATCATCCGCAGGTACTGGTCCGCAACGTGCCGGCCGGCCGGGTGGCCACGCGTGACGGCGACGTGCTCGTGACCACGGTGTTCGACCTCCTGTGCGCCAACTACGGCGTGGACCGCGGCCTGGGCGGCCGGCACGTCGCCTCCTCGTACGACGACGACCTGCCGTACACGCCCGCCTGGCAGGAGCGGATCACCGGCGTGGAGCGGGAAAAGGTCATTGCCACGGCCCGGCAGTTCGCGTCCACCGCGGAGGCCACGCGCGGGAAGGCCATGGTGATCCTCGGGGCCGGCATCAACCATTGGTACAACATGGACATGACCTACCGGGGCATCATCAACATGCTGGTGTTCTGCGGCTGCGTCGGGCAGTCCGGCGGTGGATGGGCCCACTACGTGGGGCAGGAGAAAGTACGGCCCCAGGTCGGGTGGGCCACCCTCGCGTTTGCCACCGACTGGCAGCGTCCGCCCCGGCACATGGGCGCCACCTCGTTCTTCTACGAGCACACCGACCAGTGGCGCTACGAGAAGGTCACCTCCGGCGAGTTGCTCTCCCCCACGGCGCCTCCGGGCGACTGGGACGGGAGCCTCATCGATTTCAACGTCCGCTCGGAGCGGATGGGCTGGCTGCCGGCCGCTCCCCACCTGGACAGGAACCCGCTGGAGATCGTCCGGGAAGCCGCGGCGGCCGGCGAGGACCCCGCGGCCTACGTATCCAAGCGGCTGGCAACCGGGGAGATCCGGTTCGCCTCCGAGGACCCGGACAACCCGGCGAACTTCCCCCGGAACATGTTCGTGTGGCGCGCCAACCCGCTGGGCTCCAGCGGCAAGGGCCACGAATACTTCCTGCGGCACTTCCTGGGCACGCAGAACAGCGTCCTGGGCCTGGACATCGGCGAGCAGGGGGCGGAGAAGCCAAAGGAAGTGACGTGGCGGGAGGCGCCCATCGGCAAGCTTGACCTGCTCGTCACGCTTGACTTCCGTATGTCCACCACCTGCCTGTATTCGGACGTGGTCCTGCCCACGGCCACCTGGTACGAGAAGAACGACATCAACACCTCCGACATGCACACGTTCATCCATCCCTTTGCCAGCGCCGTGGACCCCGGCTGGGAATCGCGGCCGGACTGGGACATCTACCGCACGATCGCGTTCAAGTTCTCCGAGGCCGCGCGCGGCGTGCTGGGGAAGGAGAAGGACCTCGTGATGACGCCGCTCCTCCACGACAGCCCGGGAGAGCTCGGCCAGGCGCTGGACGTGAAGGAGTGGAAGCGCGGGGAGTGCGACGTGCTGCCGGGAAAGACCACGCAGGCCATGACCGTGGTGGAACGCGACTACCCGAACATCGGCGCCATGTACACGTCCCTCGGACCGCTCGTGTCAAAGGTCGGGATCGGGGGAAAGGGAATCGCCTGGAACGCGGAGTCAGAGGTGAAGTACCTCGCGGCCCTGAACGGCACCGTCTCCGAGGCCGGCCCCGGCCAGGGGCGACCGCGGCTGTGGAGCGACGTGGACGCGGCGGAGACCATCATGACGCTCGCCCCGGAAACGAACGGGCACGTGGCGGTCAAGGCGTGGCAGGCGCTGGAGAAGAAGACCGGCCGCGGCCACGCGCACCTGTCCGAGGCGCGGGAAGAGGAGAAGGTGCGCTTCCGCGACATCGTGGCGCAGCCGAGGCGCACCATCACGTCGCCGGTGTGGAGCGGGCTCGATGACGAGGAGATCACGTACAACGCCGGCTATACGAACGTGCACGAGCGGATCCCGTGGCGGACGCTCACCGGCCGGCAGGAGCTGTACCAGGACCACCTGTGGATGCGCGCCTTCGGAGAGTCCCTCTGCGTGTACAAGCCGCCGGTCGACACCCGGGCCGTGGCTCCCGTGGAGCGCCGCTTCGATGATGGCCGGCCCTACGTGGTGCTGAACTTCCTCACGCCGCACCAGAAATGGGGCATCCACTCCACCTACTCGGACAACCTGCTCATGCTCACCCTGTCCCGCGGCGGTCCCATCGTCTGGATCAGCGAGACCGACGCGAAGAAGGCCGGCCTGGAGGACAACGACTGGATCGAGGTCTTCAACGTGAACGGCGCGCTCGTGGCGCGCGCGGTGGTGAGCCAGCGCATCAAGGAAGGCACGGCGCTCATGTACCATGCGCAGGAGAAGCTCGTGAACATCCCGGGCAGCGAGCTGACGGGAAACCGGGGCGGGATCCACAACTCGGTGACCCGCATCGTGGTGAAACCGACGCACATGATAGGCGGCTACGCGCAGATCAGCTACGGCCTGAACTACTACGGGACCGTGGGCTCCAACCGGGACGAGTTCGTGGTCATCCGAAAGCTTCAGAACGTGGACTGGCAGGAAGGACCGCTCGATCCTTCCAAGCCCCGTGACACCCCGGCCCGCGAGCGTCCCTCCGGAGCCGGTGTACAGAAGGGAGCCGATGCATGAAGGTACGCGCCCAGATCGGCATGGTGATGAACCTGGACAAGTGCATCGGCTGCCACACGTGCTCCGTGACGTGCAAGAACGTCTGGACGTCGCGGGAGGGCATGGAGTACGCGTGGTTCAACAACGTGGAGACCAAGCCGGGCATCGGCTATCCGCGGGAATGGGAGAACCAGCGCCACTGGCTGGGAGGATGGGAGCGCACGGCCAGCGGGAGCCTCCGTCCGAAACAGGGCGGGCGGTGGCGCATCCTCGCCCAGATCTTCGGCAATCCGCAGCTTCCGGAGATCGACGACTACTACGAGCCCTGGACCTACGACTACGAGCACCTGCAAACGGCCGGGGAGTCCCGCACCACCCCCATCGCACGGCCGGTGAGCGCCATCACGGGCGAACGGATGGAGAAGATCACCGGGGGGCCGAACTGGGAAGAGATCCTGGGCGGAGAGTTCGAGAAGCGAAGCAGGGACGCGAACTTCGAGGACGTGCAGAAAGAGATCTACGGCCAGTTCGAGAACACGTTCATGATGTACCTCCCCCGGCTGTGCGAGCACTGCCTGAACCCGTCCTGCGTGGCCTCCTGCCCGAGCGCCGCCATCTACAAGCGGGAAGAGGACGGCATCGTGCTTATCGACCAGGACAAGTGCCGGGGCTGGCGCATGTGCGTGAGCGGCTGTCCGTACAAGAAGATCTACTACAACTGGAAGACGGGAAAATCGGAGAAGTGCATCTTCTGCTATCCGCGCATCGAGGCGGGCCTGCCCACCGTGTGCTCGGAGACGTGCGTGGGCCGCATCCGCTATCTCGGCGTGCTGCTGTACGACGCGGACCGGATCAAGGAAGCGGCAAGTGTCAGCGACCCGCAGGACCTGTACGAGGCACAGCTTTCCCTGTTCCTGGACCCGAACGACCCTGCCGTGCAGCGCCAGGCGATCGCGGACGGGATCCCGGAGGCGTGGATTGAATCCGCAAAGAGGTCACCCGTCTACAAGATGGCCATGGAGTGGAAGGTGGCGTTCCCGCTGCACCCGGAGTACCGCACGCTCCCCATGGTCTGGTACATCCCGCCTCTTTCCCCCATCCAGGCGGCATTCGCGAAAGGGGCCGTGGGCCGGGCGGACCTGATCCCGGACGTGGAGTCCCTGCGCATCCCGGTGCGGTACCTGGCCAACCTCCTGACAGCGGGCAAGGAGGCGCCGGTGGTGCTCGCGCTGAAGCGGATGCTCGCCATGCGGCGCTATATGAAGAGGAAGAACATCGAGTCCGTGGTGGACACGGCCGTGCTGGACTCCGTGGGCATGAGCGTCCCCATGATGGAGGAGATGTACCGCATCATGGCCATCGCCAACTACGAGGACCGGTTCGTGATTCCCACGACGCACCGGGAGCTGGCGGAGAACGCCTACGAGCTGCGGGGCGGCTGCGGCTTCTCCTTCGGCAACGGCTGCGCGGCCGGCGGGCTCACCGGCGGCGCGCCAGGACGCGAGCGGCGCGTGCGCACACCGCTGTCCGTGCGGCCGCAGCCTCCCCGGCACGCGCCCCCGGGCGGCAGCGAGGGAGGCACGACATGAACACGTATCGCGTGCTCGCGGCGGTGCTGAGCTACCCTTCGGAGGACCTGGCCGCCGATGTGAACGAGATGACGGCCATCCTCGATCAGGAAGGGATTCTCGGGCCGGGTGATCGCCAGGCGCTCAGTCCCCTGCTCGCCGACCTTCAGCAGATGGACATCTACGATCTTCAGGCGCGCTACGGGGAGCTGTTCGATCAGTCCCGTTCCCTGTCGCTGAACCTGTTCGAGCACATCCACGGCGAGTCGCTGGACCGCGGCCAGGCGATGGTGGACCTGCAGGAGCGCTACCGGGCCCGAGGACTGGAGCCGTCGTCCACCGAGCTCCCGGATCACCTTCCGGTATTCCTGGAGTACCTGTCTGAGCTCCCCGCCGAGGAAGCACGCTCCGAGCTGGCAGAGGCGCGGGCCGTCATCGCCGCGCTGGCAAAAAGACTGAGGCGTCGGGCCACGCCCTATGCGGCGGTGCTGGAAGCGCTGGCCCACCTCGCGGAGGAGGCGGCGCCCTCCGCTGACCTGGCAGAACTGACACAGGAGACGCCGGAATCCGACCCGCCCACGGTGGACGCCCAGTGGCAGGAGGAGCCGGTGGACTTCTCCCGGAAAGAGAAGGGTTTCGTGCGCCGTCAACGCGCCCGTGCCCAGGGCGCGGCGTTCCGGGGGCACCCGTGATGCCGCAGATCCTTGCCCTTCTCCTGTACGGCTACTATCCCTACGTGGCGGTCACCGTGTTCGTGGCCGGCAACATCATCCGGTTCAACCGGGGCCAGTACGGCTGGCGCAGCGGATCCAGCCAGCTCCTGCGCCGCCGGCAGCTCCTGGTCGGCAGCACGCTCTTCCACTATGGAGTGCTCGTGGTGCTCGCCGGCCACCTGGTGGGGTTTGCCACTCCGGACGCCGTGCTCACCGTGCTCGGCGTGTCCGTGCGCGCGCACCAGATGCTGGCCGTCGTGGCGGGCGGTACGTCCGGCACGCTCGCGTGGATCGGCCTCACGATGCTCGTGCACCGGCGGCTGTTCGACTCCCGGATCAGAAAGACCTCCAGCGTCATGGACATCGTGTCGCTGCTCCTGGTCTGGACGCAGCTCACGCTCGGCCTGGTGACCGTGCCGCTGACGCTGCACCACATGGACGGGGCGCTGTTCCTCCAGCTCGTGGCATACGTGCAGTCGATCATCTACTTCCGGCCAGACGCCGTCTCGCTCATCCAGGGCGTCCCCGGGATCTACCTCGCGCACATCTTCCTCGGCTTCACGTTCTTCCTTGTCTGGCCGTTCAGTCGGCTGGTGCATATCTGGAGCGCTCCCATCTGGTACATCGGCCGGGCCTACCAGGTCGTGCGCCGGCGCGTACCGGCCCGCGCCCGTCGGGGCATGCCGTCATGATCACGGTCAACGGGGCGACCATCACAGACCAGGAGATCGCGCGGGAGGTGCAGTACCACCCCGCTTCCAGTCTCGAGCGCGCCACGAGGGACGCCTCCATCGCGCTCGTGGTTCGCGCCCTCCTGCTGCAGGAGGCCGCCGCCCTCGGCGTCAGCTCCGGGGGGGACGGCGATCCTTCGGCCCGGGAGGAACAGTCCATCGCCGCGGTGCTGGACCATGCCATCGCGCTGCCGGACCCGGACGAACAGACATGCCGGCGCTACTACGAGAACCACCGGGAGAAGTTCCGGTCCCCCGATCTGTTCGAGGCCTCCCACATCCTGTTCGCCGCGCCGCCGCACGATCCGGCGGAGCGCGAGCGCGCACGCGCCGCGGCGGACGCGACGCTGAGAGAGCTCCGAGAAGACCCGCGCGCGTTCGAGCGGTTGGCGCGGGAGCGCTCCGCTGATCCTGAGTCACGGGAACAGGGCGGCCACATGGGACAGATCACCCGCGGGCAGACGACGCCGGAGTTTGAGGCGTGCCTGGCGCGGCTTTCAGAAGGAGAGCTGTGCGCGGAGCCGGTGGCCACCCGCTACGGCTGGCACCTCGTGCGGCTGGACCGGGCCGTGAGGGGACGGCAGCTCACGTTCGAGATGGCGAAGGAGCGCGTGGCGGAGTACCTGGGAGCCAGCGCGTGGACCCGGGCGGTCCACCAGTACATCCAGATCCTGGTCGGGCGCTCGCGCATCGAGGGGATCGAGTTGGATGGCGCTGCCACGCCACTGGTGCAGTAGGCAGGGGAGAAACCATGCGGTCCCTCAAGGAGTTGCTCGAGCGCTCTTGCCGGGGTCACTCGAAGCTCTGTCCGCGGCAGGTCCTGGGAGTCCGGATGGCCATGGCCGCAGTCGCCGCGCTCGGGCTGGAGGTCCCCCGGTCCGACAAGCGGCTCCTGGTGATCGCGGAAACCGACGGGTGCTTCGTGGACGGGGTGGAGGCGGTCACCGGCTGTACCGTGGGCCATCGGACGCTGAGGATCGAGGACTACGGAAAGGTCGCCGCCACCTTCGTGGACACCTCCAGCGGCGCCGCGGTCCGCGTCGCGCCTCGCTCGGGCGTGCGCCACCGGGCGCTCTCCTACGCGCCCGGGGAAGCCGGGCATTACCAGGGGCAGCTTGCCGGCTACCAGGTGATGCCCGAAGAGGAGCTGCTGGCGCTGCAGCGCGTCCAGCTTGCGGTATCAGTGGAGGCGATCAGGGGCCGGGCAAACGTGCGCACGCTGTGCGACTCCTGCCAGGAGGAAATCATCAACGATCGGCAGGTGACGCGGGACGGGCGCACACTCTGCAGGGCCTGCGCGTCGACGCCGTATTACGTTCCGGCTGCCGGTGAGATTCCTCTCCTTTAGCCCGGTCGGGGACCCGCAGCCCGTCGATACTCCTCCAGGCTGTTGATGTTGCGAAGCTCGGCGGGATCGAGCGGCTCCACCAGCTTGACGGGAAGGTCCCGAAGCATCTGCAGGCTGTAGCGCCCCCGGGACTTCCTCTCCTGGAGCACGGATAGCATGGCCGGCTCGTAGATCGCGCAGACGGGCTCCGGGCCGTCGATCTCCGGGTTTCGGTAGGCGGTGGCGTGCCGCTCCGGGTCCCGGCTTTCCACCAGCCGGCGGAGCACGGGTTCCGTGAGGAACGGCATGTCCACGGCAACGACGAGCCAGGCTCGCGAGGGAGCTTCCCGGAACGCGCGGAGAATGCCCTCCAGAGGCCCGATTCCTCCCTCCTCGTCCGGCAGGAGACGCAAGCCGCGGAACACCTTGTCTTTCGCCTGGGACGGCCGCACGGAGACGTACACGGGCGGGGCCACGCGCTCCAGGAGTCGCGCAATGCGCTGAACCTGCGGCTCCCCCTCGTAGACCAGGCGCGCCTTGTCCAGGCCCATCCTCTCACTGGCGCCGCCGGCGAGCACCAGGGAGCCCAGGCCGGCCGGCGCGTCCGCTGGCGCGTTCGCCGCCCCGATCCATGCAGCGGTCTGGTCGGCGTACAGCTCCTTCTTCCAGATCGGGACCCGGCGCTTCACTTCATCGATGATGTACCGACAGGCGCGAAACGCTTCCTCCCGGTGCCCCGCCACCACTCCGACCCAGACCGCCACCTCTCCCACCGCGAGCTTCCCCACCCGGTGAACGCACCGGGCCGCGAGCACTCCCTCCTGCGCCTCGCGCACCACGGAGGTCCCTTCCGTGACGCACAACTGCGGATACGCGTCATACTCCAGGCCGACCACGGGCCGGCCTTCGTTGGTGTTGCGCACCCGGCCCTCGAACGTGACCAGCGCGCCTCCCGAGGCATCTCCCAGGGAGGCGGCCAGGCCGGCCACGTCCAGCGGCTCGGAGCGCAGCTCGAACAGCGGGAACTCGCTCATTTCACGTCAGTTTCCACGGTGGAATAGTACCTGGCAAAACACTCCGGACATCGCTTCGCCCGATCTCCCTTGACGGTACAGTGATACCATGCCGCCCTGGCAGATAACATACCGCGGGCTCGCGCGAGCCGGCGCCCCCATTGACTCTTTTCATCCGCGTGGTAGGATGGAAGGCGAGCCTGCGGTAAGGAATCGTTCTGAAGCCAAGGGTCCTGTCGTGAGCTGAGTCGTCTCTGTCCGCCCGGCAACTGTCCGCTCGCACGACGCCCTTCCCTCTCCGTTGCCTCACCGCACCTCGCAACATCCTTTTTCAAGCGTGTTCCAACTTGCCGTGAACGGGCGTGGTCCGCCCGCGTCACACCGAAGGGGGTAGTCCATGCAGCAGCGAGCAGTGGGGGTGGTGGCCATCATCGTGAAGAAGCGGACGGCGGCGGCGCCGGAGGTCAACCGTGTGCTCACCGAGTTCGGGGAGATCATCCTGGGCCGGATGGGGCTGCCCTCCACGGACCGGGATCTCCACATCATCACGCTGATCGTGGATGCCACCACCGACGAGATCGGCTCCCTCACCGGCAAGCTGGGCATGATCCCGGAGGTCACGGTGAAGTCCACGCTGGCGAAGATGTAGGGGGCGCGGGATGACGAGCACACCGACAGTGGAAACCCGTGCCGCCGGCGCGGAGCTTCGCCGCGCCGAAGTCGAGCCCTACCTGAAGGGCGGCAGGGATTTCATCGACGATGAGCGCATCGAGTGCCTGCTTGCCTCGGAGACCGCGCGGGAGGCGGCCTCTGCCGACCCGGCGAGGGTCCGTGATGTCATCGCCAGGGCGCGGACCATTGCCACGCTGACACTGGAGGAGACGGCCGTGCTCCTGTCGGTGCGGGACCCCGCGCTCTGGGACGAGATGTTCCAGGCCGCCGCCGAGATCAAGACGGCGGTGTACGACAACCGCGTGGTCACCTTTGCGCCGCTGTACTGCTCCAACCGGTGCGTGAACCGCTGCGTGTACTGCGGGTTCCGTTCGGACAACGAGGCAGTGGCGCGGCGCGTGCTCACGATGGACGAGATCGAGGCGGAGACCCGGGTCCTGGCCGGAGAGCTGGGACACAAGCGCCTGGTCGCGGTCTACGGCGAGCACCCGTCAACGGGGGCGGACTACATCGCGGAGAGCATCCGCCGCATCTACGGGGTGAAGGTGCCGGTGCGCGGGGGACGCGGAGAGATCCGGCGCGTCAACGTGAACGCGGCGCCGATGACCGTGGCCGACCTGGCGAAGATCCGGGAGGCCGGGATCGGGACGTTCCAGGTATTCCAGGAAACCTACCATCATGCCACCTACGCTGCGGTGCACCCCGCCGGCACGGTGAAGGGCGACTACCGGTGGCGCCTGTACGCGCAGCACCGGGCCATGGAGGCGGGCATCGATGACGTGGCCATCGGAGCGCTGTTCGGCCTCTCTGACTGGCGCTTCGAGGTGATGGCCATGGTGGCGCACGCGCACGACCTGGAGGGACGGTTCGGCATTGGGCCGCATACGGTGTCCGTGCCGCGCATCGAGCCGGCGGTGAACACGGAGTTCGGCTGGCTCTCGCACCGCGTGGACGACGAGAGCTTCCGCCGGCTCGTCGCCGTGCTTCGCCTGTCCATCCCGTCCGCCGGGCTCATCGTCACCTGCCGGGAGAGACCCGAGCTCCTGCGGCAGGTGATCCCGATGTGCACCCAGCGGGATGCGTCCAGCCGTATCGGCATCGGGGCCTATTCCGAAGGCGGGGACGCGCAGGAAGACGAGAAGCAGCAGTTCCTGCTCGGTGACACACGGTCCCTGGACGAGGTGATCCGGGAGCTCGCCTCCCTGGGGTACATCACCTCGTTCTGCACGGCCGGCTACCGGTGCGGAAGGACGGGGAAGAACATCATGAACCTCCTGCGGACCGGCAAGGAAGGCTGCTTCTGCAAGCTGAACGCCATCCTCACGTTCCAGGAGTGGCTGCAGGATTTCGGCTCGCCCGAGACCCGGCAGATCGGAGAGCAGATCATCGAGCAGGAGATGGCCCAGGTGCGCGCCCGTTCCCCGCGCGATTTCCCTCACGCGCTCGTGCGCAACCTGGAAGCGTATCGCGCGCGGATCAAGGCGGGCGAGCGGGATCTTTGCTTCTAGCCGCGCCGAGGGGGTGAGGGATGGAGTACCGCAAGGAGACGGACGCGCTGGGAACCCTGGAGGTCCCGGCCGATGCGTACTGGGGCGTGCACACCGAGCGCGCGCGGGGCAACTTCCCGTTCACGGGGTACCGGGCGCCGGCCGCGCTGGTGCGCGCGCTGGGCCAGGTCAAGGAGGCCTGTTGCCGCGCCAACGCGGAGCTGGGGTTCCTGGACGGCCCGCGCGCCCAGGCCATCCAGCAGGCCTGCGCTGAAGTGGCGGCCGGCCGCTGGGATGAGCAGTTCCCGGTGGACGCCCTGCAGGGCGGAGCCGGCACCTCCACGAACATGAACGCAAACGAGGTGATCGCCAACCGAGCCATCGAGATCCTGGGCGGCCGCCGGGGGGACTACTCGCGGGTGGACCCGCTGGAGCACGTGAACCTGCACCAGTCCACGAACGACGTCTATCCCACGGCACTGAAGGTGAGCGCGGTTGCCGCCTTCCGCGCGTTGAGCCAGGCGGTCGCCCGGCTGCAGGGCGCGCTCCAGCAGAAGGAGAAGGAGCTTGCCGGCGTGCTCACGATCGGGCGGACGGAGCTGCAGGAGGCCGTGCCGATTACCCTGGGCGCGGAGTTCTCCGGCTTCGCGGAGGCAATCGGCAGGGACCGGTGGCGGACGTTCAAGTGCGAGGAACGCCTGCGCGTCGTGAACCTCGGGGGCACGGCGGTGGGGACCGGCCTCACGGCGCCGCGCAGCTACGTGTTTCTCGTGATTGAACGCCTGCGCGACGTCACCGGCCTGGGCCTGGCCCGCGGGGAGAACCTTCTGGACCAGACCGCCAACGCTGACTGCTTCGTGGAGGTGTCCGGCATCCTCACCGCGCATGCTGCCAGCCTGGTGAAGGTCTGCTCCGACCTGCGCCTGCTGGCGCTGCTGGGGGAAGTTCGCCTGCCCGCCCTGCAGGCCGGCTCCTCCATCATGCCGGGCAAGGTGAACCCCGTGCTGCTGGAGGCCGGCATCCAGGCCGGCCTCAAGGTGATGGCAAACGACCACCTGGTGGCAGACGCGTGCAGCCGCGGGAGCCTCCAGATCAACGAGCATCTTCCGCTTGTAGCATTTGCGCTTCACGAATCACTCTCCCTGCTTGCGCGGTTCGACGACCAGCTTGCCGCCCACGTGGCCGGCATCAAGGCCGACGAGGAGCGATGCCGGGCCCGCCTGCAGGAGAGCCCGACCATCGTGACGGCCCTGCTGCCGCGCATCGGCTACCACCGTGCTTCGGAGCTGGTCGATGAGTTCACGCGCTCGGGGACGGGTACCATCGTGCAGTTCCTGTGCGAACGCCTGGGAGAGCAGGTGGTGCGGGAGTCCCTGGACCCGCAGGCGCTGGTCTCCCTCGGATACAAGGATGGCCTTTCATGACAACCACGCCGAAATCCCTGAGGCTGCACGTCGGCATCTTCGGCCGGACGAACGTCGGCAAGTCCAGCTTCCTGAACATGGTGGCCGGCCAGGACGTGGCGATCGTCTCCGCGGTGCCCGGTACGACCACGGACGTGGTGGAGAAGCCCATGGAGCTGCTTCCCATCGGCCCGGTCGTGTTCCTGGATACCGCCGGCGTGGACGATGCGTCCGAGCTGGCGGCGCTGCGGGCGGAGCGTACCCGGCGGATCTTCGACCGGGCGGACGTCGTGGTGATCGTTCTGGAGGCCGGCACCTGGACCTCCCACGAGGAGGAGATCCTCCAGGAGGCCGGGCGGCGCAACGCGCCGGTGATCCTCGTGGTGAACAAGGTGGATCTTGCGGTCCCGGAGGCCGCTTTCCTGGCGGAGATCTCCGCGAAGTGTCCGCGGGTGCTGGCATGTTCCAGCGTGCAGCCGGCCGGCCGCGAGCAGCTCCTGTCCGGATTCAAGCAGCACCTCCTGGACGCCTGCCCGGAGGAGTTCCTGGCCAGCCCTCCGCTGGTCGGAGACCTCCTGAAGTCGGGAACCGGACTGGGCCTCGCGGTGCTCGTGGTACCCATCGACCTGCAGGCGCCGCGCGGCCGGCTCATCCTGCCGCAGGTGCAGACCATCCGCGACAGCCTTGACTCCGATGCCGCGGTGGCCGTAGTGAAGGAGCGCGAGTACGCGGCGTTCCTGGAACGTCTGCGCGAGCCGCCGGACCTCGCGGTCTGCGATTCCCAGGTCGCGCTGAAGATGGTGGCGGACACGCCGCGCAGCGTCCCGTGCACGACCTTCTCCATCCTGTTCGCGCGCAACAAGGGGGACCTCGTGGAGATGGCGCGCGGCGCCGCGGTGCTGGCCACTCTTCGACGGGAAGACCGGGTGCTGATCGCGGAGTCCTGCAGCCACCACGCCATCGAGGACGACATCGGACGGGTGAAGATTCCGCGGTGGCTGCGCCAGTACGCTGGGGTGGACCTTCGCATCGATTCCTGCGCGGGACGGGACTTCCCCCGGGACCTGGCGGACTACCGCCTGGTGATCCACTGCGGAGGCTGCATGATCACCCGGCGCGAGATGCTCGCCCGGATGCAGAAGGCGCGGGAGGCCGGCGTGGCCATCACGAACTATGGCGTGGCCATCTCCGTACTGCAGGGTGTCATCGAGCGCACGCTGTCCCCGTTCCCGGCCGCGCTGGATGCCTACCGGCGGGAGCGGGCACGCGGTGCGGAGGCGGCGGCCCGCGCACCGGACCCGGCCCTGGCGGGTGCCCGGTGAGCGCCGCGGACGCGCGCCGGGCGCTGGCCGCCATCGCGGGACCGGGGCTGCCGGACACCGGCGCCCTGGAGGACCTCCTGGGCCGGCACGAGCCCTCGGAAGTGGCCGAGATACTGGAAACAGCCGACCGCGTGCGCCATCAGTACATGGGAGACGGCGTGCTGCTGCGCGGCATCGTGGAGTTTTCCAGCTTCTGCGCGAACACCTGCTTCTACTGCGGGCTTCACGGCGGCAACGGCGCGCTGGAGCGCTACCGCATGAACGGCGCGGAAATCCTTGAGGCCGTGGACCATGTCGCGCGGCAAGGGATCCGGACCGTGGTCCTTCAGTCAGGAGAAGACGCGCTGATCGACACGGACTGGCTGGCGGGCCTGGTGCGCCAGATCCGGGGCCGGCACGACATGGCCGTCACGCTCTCCGTGGGCGAGCGCCCGCGGGAGGATTTTGCGCGGTGGCGCGAGGCGGGGGCGGACCGCTACCTGCTGAAGATCGAGTCTTCCGACCCGGACCTGTACGCCTCGCTTCACGAGCGGCGCGCGCTGGAGAGCCGGCTTCGGTGCGTGCGGGACCTGTTCGACCTCGGCTACCAGGTGGGCTCCGGCGTCATGGTGGGCGTGCCGGGACAGACGGGGCGGCACCTGGCGCAGGACATCCGCTACTTCGCGCAGAACGACTTCGACATGATCGGGATCGGGCCGTTCATTCCGCACCCGCAGACGAGACTGGCGGGGCGCACGCCCGGGACCGTGGAGATGACGCTGAAGACCGTGGCGCTCACGCGCATCTGCACGCGGACCGCGCACCTGCCGGCCACCACGGCGCTGGGCAGCTTGGGAAAGGACTACCGCGCGGACGGACTGAAGGCGGGCGCCAACGTCCTGATGCCGAACTTCACGCCGGTTCGCTACAAGAAGTTGTACGAGATCTACCCGGGCAAGCGCTGCATCTCGGAGCCCGCCGGCGCCTGCGCGTTCTGCATGGAAGGGATGGTGGCCGGCATCGGACGGTCCATCGACTACTCGCGCGGAGACTCGTTGAAGGGGCGCTTCTCCATGAGCCGGCCGCCCCGCGCGCCGGCGCTGCCCTAGGGCGCCGGCGGCTCTGTCGCGAACTCGGGGTACAGGCGGCGCAGGCAGTCCTCGCACAGCCCGTGGCTGAATTGCACCTCGGTGTGCTCCTCCACGTACTGCTCCAGGTTCTGCCAGTACCCGCTGTCGTCGCGGATCTTGCGGCAGCTCATGCAGATGGGCAGCAGGCCCCGCAGGGTCTTGATGTCGGCCAGGGCGGCCTGCAGCTCGCCGATCAGGTGTTCCCGCTCGGTCTCGGCCTGGCGGCGCACCGTCACGTCGTGCAGCACGATCATGCGGCCGGCGGCCTTTCCGTCCCGGTTGCGGATGGCGGAGGCCTGCAGCTCGAAGCGGCGGCCCGGGGCGCCCGGCAGCTCCGTCTCCACCAGGAAGTCCTCCCGGCCGGCCGCCTCCGAGACGAATCGGTGAACGACCACGGATGCCTCCCCGATGGGTTGGCCCGGCTGCGCCGGGGCGAGTCCCAGGTCCCGGCAGGCGGCCGGGTTCGCCTCCAGGATCCGGTCGTGCTCGTCCAGCACGATCAGGCCGTCCGCCATCCGCTCCACCAGGAGGCGCCGCGCCACCGGGATCACGTCCAGCAGGCGGTAGCGCAGGAGACCCAGGATGAGGATGACACCGGCCACCGCGCATCCCACGGCGGGGGTGTCGAGGCCCGGGAAGGGATTGAACGGCACGTCACTGATGATCTCTCCCACCCAGGGCGCCGCC
>DASRZR010000431.1:0-18252 GCA_035686185.1 Spirochaetia bacterium
GGCCGCCGCGCGCAGGTCACGCGTCCCCGTCAACAGCTCCGCCTCGTCGACGTCGGCCTTGAGGATCGACACGAGGGGAAGAAGGCGGGAAGCGGCGTCCCAGGGCTCCCGGTGCAGCACGCCGTGGCGAAGGACGCGCACGTATCCCTGGACGTCGAGCGCCAGACGGCACCCGCGGGAGACGAGCAGGCCGAGCATCTCCTCGCCCACCTCTCCCCGGAACGAGGCACCGACCACGGCGGTAGCGGCACGCCAGTCTCCAAGGTCCTCCGGCTCGAAGCTTCCCGCCGTGGAGGTCACCGTGATGGTCCGCTGATCCGGGTTGCCGGACGGGTATTCGATCCGCAGGCAGGTCGAGTCCGCGGTCTCGCGGGCGCGCAGGGACACACCGAGCTGCTGCAGACGGACCACCACGCCCCGGTCCCGCGCGGCCAGCCGGGTAACGGCCCCGGTACGCAGGCCCATCCGCACGGCAACGCTGGCCCCGTAGTAGAATGCCCCGCCATCAACGACCTTCTCGGTGCCGCCGCTGACGATCGTGTCCTGGGTGAAGGCACCGAGGAACAGGATCTGCAACGCATCAGTCCCCGCCATTCGGCTCGGCCTCCATCACATGCACCTGTTCCGGGAAATATCCCAGGAATACGGCAGCGCCGGCTGGCGCCGCCTGGTCCCGCCGATAGTCGTCCACGATCAGCTCGTGGTCCTGGGCGCGAATCCAGTAGCGCACCCGGGGACCCTCGAACAAGCTGGAGATGACGACTCCGGGGAGCCGCTCTCCCGCCGGCGCGCTCCCTTCCTGCGGCAGCAGGCTCAAGTGCTCCGGCCGCACGGAGAGCACCACGTCGCATCCGACCTCGACTGTCTCGGAGGACCGCCGCGCGCGGAGGGATAGCCCTCCCGCATCGCAGGACAGGTGCCCGTCCGCCACTTCCGTCACCCGCGCGGACAGCAGGTTGGCCGTACCGACGAACGACGCCACAAACCGGTTGGCAGGCGCGAAGTAGACCTGCCGGGGAGGCCCGGCCTGGACCACGGTACCCGCGTTCATCACCACGAGCTGGTCGGACAGAGAGAGAGCCTCGGTCTGGTCGTGCGTCACGTAGATCGTGGTGATGCCCAGGCTCTGCTGGAGTCGGCGCAGCTCGGCGCGCACCGTTTCCCGCAGCTTGGCGTCCAGGTTGGAAAGTGGCTCGTCAAGGAGCAGGACCTCCGGTTCCATGACGAGCGCGCGCGCCAGGGCGACCCGCTGCTGCTGGCCGCCGGAGAGCAGGCCGGGCCGCCGGGAGAGCAGGTCCGTCACGGACAGGTAGTCGGCGATCCGTTTCAGCCGCCGTTCCCGCTCCGGGCGCGGCAGGCCCTTCACCTTCAGGCCGTACACAATGTTCTCCGCCGCCGAGAGGTGGGGAAACAGGGCGTAGTCCTGGAACACCATGACGGCGCCGCGCAGGTGGGACGGCACGCCATCCACCCGGCGCCCGTTGATGGAGATCTGGCCCGAGTCCGGCTCGTAGAAGCCGGCAATCGTGCGCAGAAGCGTGGTCTTCCCGCATCCGCTGGGCCCCAGGAACGTCGTGAAGCTGCCCCGCGGAATCTCCAGTGACACGCCCGACAGGGCGCGGAAGTCACCGAAGCTCTTCGTGATGCCCTGCAGGATGACGTGGGGCGAAACGCCTGTTTCACTCATGCCCGACGCACCGCCGGAGTGAAAAGCTCGACGGGTCTACCGGCTGCCAGCCGGGCAGCGCCGAGTGCCAGGAACGAGCACGCCAGGAGCGCGGCCGTGAGCGCGGCGGCTTTCCCATAGAAGCCGTCCGTGACGAGGTTCATGATGGTGATCGTGGCCACGCGGTTGGACGAGGTGGCCAGGAACACGACCACGCTGAGGGTGGTGATGGCGCGGATGAAGGAGACGGTGAACGCGGAAAAGAGCGTGCCGCCGAGCAGTGGGCCTTCGATCTCCCTCAGGATCCGCAGGCTGCTGGCGCCGAGGTTGGAGGCCGCCTCTCCGAAGGAGGCGGGAACCTGGCTCAGCGCCGCGGCCGCGGACTGGTGTCCCATGGAGATGTTCCAGAACAGCAGGGACAGCACGACGATGGCGGCCGTCCCATACAGGTCCGCCGGCGGCCGCCCGAAAACGATGGCGTACCCGATGCCGAACGAGATGCCGGGCAGCGCGGCCGGAAGGATCGTGCCGAGGTCAATGGCGCGGCGGACGGCGAACTGCCTGCGCGAGACCAGCCATGCCGAGCACACGGATAGCAGGGCGCTGAGCAGCCCCGCGACGCCCGCATAGGCCAGGCTGCGAAGCAGCTCCGGGCCCCGCCCCACCACGTCGCGGAAGTTCGCCAGCGTGGGGGTCCAGTCAAAGCCCCAGCCCTTGACGAACGCGCCCATGACGAGCGCGGCGTAGACGAGCAGCACCAGGAGCGACACGAGCAGGCAGAAGGTGAACAGCACCGCCCGGGCCAGCCGCCCGGTCGGCGGCAGATCCTCCAGCGAAGCGCGCGTCCCCAGGGCGGGCACGGCGTGCGCCGCGACCCACCGGCGCTGGACAACGAACAGGACGACGGCGGGAACGAGAAGCTCGACGGAAAGGACCGCGGCGCCCCGCACGTCGCCCCAGCCCTCCACGCGCAGCCACGCCTCGGTGGCAAGCACGGAGAAGTTCCCGCCGATCATGATGGGGTTCCCGAAATCCGCCAGCACCTGGATGGCCACGAGCAGCGCCGCGCCGGCGATGCCCGGCAGGGCCAGCGGAAGAAGCACGGTGCGCAGCAGCCTTCCCCCCGAGGCGCCGAGATTGCGCGCCGCGTTCTCCACGCTCGGAGGAATAGCCCGCAGGGCCGACTCGATGATCAGGGCGGCCACGGGAAAGAAGGAGATGGTCTGGGACAGCCACAGCCCGGGCCAGCCGAAGATGGACGCGCGGACTCCCAGCAGGCCGTGCGTAATGAGGCCATTTCCCCCGAACATCATCACGTAGCTGAACGCCACCATGAACGGTGGAGAAAAGAGCGGAAGAAGCGCGATCCCCCGGAACAGCCGTCGCAGGGGGACGGTGGTGCGCATCGCGGTGAACGCGAACAGGAATCCGAACAGCGTGGCGGTGGCGGTGGAGGCCGCCATGGAAATCAGGGAGTTCGCCGCCGCACGGCGGTAACGCGCCCCGCTCAGGATGCCGGCCCAGTCACCCGCCCGGGGGAATGCCACCGTGGCCGCCAGCGGCAGCAGCACGAACGCCAGCAGCAGGGCGCTCAGCACAACCACCGTTACCAGCAGCCACGGTTCCCGGGTCACTCCCTCCGGACGGGTGCCGGTGCTCACTTTCCGGTGATCTCCGCCCAGCGCTTCTTCCAGGCATCCACGTTGGCCGCGGCGGCCTTCAGATCCCAGGGGGCCAGCGCGAGGCTTTCGAAGGCCGGAACGCCGGCCGGCAGCGCCACGCCCTTTCGCACCGGGTAGCGGTAGCCGTTGGCGGAGTTGATTTTGCCCGCCTCCGGGGACAGCAGGAAGTCAATGAACTTCTGGGCGGCCTCCCGGTGCGGCGCGTTCTTTATGATGGACGCCGCGCCGATCTCGAACCCGGTGTCTTTCGGGAAGACGACGACGATGGGAAGGTTTCCCTGCGCCTTCTGCTTCAGGGTGTCGTGGCCCCAGGCCACGCCCACGATGGCCTCTCCCTGGCTTACGAGCGGGATGGAGCCGTTGGCCCCGGCCGTGTACTGCGCAACGTTGTCGTTGAGCTTGCGCACGTAGTCAAAACCCGCCTGCTCGCTGCCCAGGCGGAAGATCTGGGCCGCCACCATCAGGTAAGCCCCGCCGGTTGTGGCAGGGTTGGAGGCGATGACCTGTCCCTTGTACGCCGGGTTCAGCAGGTCGTCCCACGTGGCCGGCGGCTGGATGCCCTTCGGCTTGATCTCGTCGTTGTAGCGCTTCTCGTTGTACAGGATGCACAGGGCCCCCAGGTACCAGCCCGTCCAGTATCCGTCCGGGTCCATGAACTTGGGGCTGATGCCGGCGGTCTTCACGACCGGAGAGGTGTACTTCTCCAGGTAGCCGCCCGCCGCCAGGTCGGCGTGGAAGTTGGAGTTCCCGCCAATCACGACGTCCGCCCGGGCCATCGGCGCCTCGGTCTTGATGCGGCCGGCCACCGTGCCGGCCTGCTCCATCTGCAGGGCCACTTCCGCGGTGTAGCCAGTGGCTGCCTGGAACGCCGCTGCCAGCTCGTTGGACGTCTTTTCGTCCAGCGCCGCGTAGATCACGACCTTCTTCGCATCCTGGGCAAAGACAGCGGTCGCCACCACGAGCATGGCGGCCATCGCAAACAGGATCCTCTTCATGGTTGCTCCTCCTGCAAAAGGTCTCGCTCCCGGGCGTGAACTCGGCGTTAGGCGGCGATTAAGTTTCTGCGAACCGTCCCGGCCACCGCCAGGTGGCATTCCCGGCCACCGTCAGGTGGCATTCCCGGCCACCGATTCGATCCGCTGTCACTCCCGCCAGACCTTGTACGGGACCCACTGCTCCTCTTCCTTCACGTACACGCCGACGTTGTCGCAGATCCACTCAAGCTCACCGGGGAGCGCGCCCGGGTTCTCCCGCAGCCACTGGCACACGCGCTGGTAGCCGTCCCGTTCCAGGTCGTCGAACGCCAGCGTCAGGTGCGGCTCGAAGTGCAGCCGGTCGCTGGCGCGCCAGCTCGTGCAGCGCAGCAGGCGCTCGTTCAGCTCCGAAAGGGCGGCATCCTTCACGATGCGGTACCCGACGAGGTACTTCTCGCGGTCACGGTCCCGGTAGGAGGTCTGCCACAGCCCGTCGGTGCGGATCGGAAACGGCGTCCAACGGCCCACCACGGCGCCCAGGGAGTCCAGGAAGCGTGATACGAGCTCCGCGGGCACAAGCGCGCCCGTCCGCAGCGTGACGTGAGGTGGGTAGGCCAGCGCGGCGCGGCAGGCGCCAATCTCGTTGATGCGGCGGCGCACGTCTTTGAGCCGGGAATCCACGTCCGGCGGCGTGGTCGTGATGATGATGAAGCGGACAAGCCCGTTCATCGCGACGGGCGGCCCTCGGCGATCCGGCGCACTTCATCGAACAGGCCAGCGGCGGCAGCGATGATCCGAAACCGGTCGGGCTCGTACTCCCGCACGTCCACGATCCCCCCCGCCGCGGCAAGGATGACCGCGGCCCCGGCAAAGTCCCACAGGTTCGTGCCCATCTGCACAAAGGCGCCGACCCTTCCCGCCGCCACCTGGACCATGTCCAGCGCCGTGCTTCCGAAGCTGCGCACCTTGCGCGCCATCCGAATGAAGCCGGGGAGCGCTGCCCCGATGTAATCGATGCTTTCCTCCCGCGCCCCGAACGAAAGCGCCACGAGGGACTCCTGCAGCCGGGCGGCGGCGGGCACGCGAAGCGGGGCCTCGTTCAATGAGGCGCCGCGCCCGGCCGTGCCGCTGAACAGCTCGTCCCGCACCGGGTCGTAGACCACGCCCGCCAGGCCGGAACCCAGGAAACGGCCATCCGGGAGGGGATGCCGAAGGCCGGCCCGGGGTTCCGCCTCTTCCACGGCGTAGCAGGCCACGCTCACGCAGTAGAAGGGGATGCCGTGGTGGAAGTTCACCGTCCCATCCAGCGGATCCACGATCCAGAGGAACGGCTCCGTGCCCGGGCTGAACCCGGACTCCTCGGAAAGCACGGCGTGCTCGGGGCAGACGGCCCGGATCATCCCGAGGATCGTCTGCTCGCAGGCGCGGTCCAGGCGGAGCTTCACGTCATGGTCGGACACGTGCTCCGCGGGGGACTGGCGGCGAAGCGTGGCGCGAACCTCCGCGCCGGCTGCCGTGGCCGCTTCCGCCGCGAGCCTCCGCAGCGTGGAAGGGGCGATGACTTCCGCGGTGCCGCTCATGGGGCGTACTTCCGCAGGAACTCGTCCAGGGAGCACAGGTCCCGCCAGCGCTCCTCGAGCTGAACACGGGTCCACTCCCACCACCGGGTAGAGAGGATCCGCTCGATCACGTCCGGGGGAAACCGGAAGCGCAGCGGCCGGGCCGGCACGCCGGCCACCACCTGGTAGGGCTGAACGTCATGGGTCACCACCGCGCCGGCCCCGATGACCGCCCCGGTCCCTACGGTGACTCCCGGCAGGACCACGGCGGCGTGGCCGATCCAGACGTCGTTCCCGATGACGCAGGGGTGGGCGCGCCGCCAGTCGAAAAACTGCTCGTCATCGGTGTCATCCAGCCCGAACTGCCGTCGGCGGTACGTCATGTGGTGCTGCGTGACGCGGTCCCGGGGATGGTTGCCCGGGTTGATGCGTACCCGGTTGGCGATGGAGCAGTAGCGGCCGATCTCGGACCACATGATCGACACGTCTCCGTCGTCGTAGCTGTAGTCCCCGATGGTGGACTCCACGATCAGTGTGTTGCCGCCGATCTCCGTCCACGAGCCTATCCGGCTCCTGATGACGCGCGCCCCCTCGTGCAGGAACGGCGCCTCGGACAGGTGCGTGGGGCTGCCGTCCCGCGCCAGCGGAGGCGTGTCGATCTCATGGAGCATACGCTTTCTCCCGGTCGGCCGGCAGGGCCTCGGAGGCCCATCGCTCTCCCATGGCGCTCAGGATCCCGTCGTGCTTCTCGAACACGCGGTGGCCTCCCACCCAGGCCGCCACCACCGAGGGGGTCCCGCCGGACTCGCTCACGAGGATCATGTCCGCGCGCTTTCCCACCTCCAGGGACCCGAGCTGGGAACCGAGCCCCGCCGCGCGAGCAGGGTGGAAGGTCGCCATGCGGACCGCGTCCGGGAGGGACACGAGGCCGTCCTGGGTGAGACGGAACACCGCGTGCAGCATGGAGGGGGAATAGTAGTCGGAGCACAGGATGTCCACGGCGTTGCTGCCGATGGCCTCCCGGGCGTTCAGGTTGCCGTTCGTCGATTTGCCGCGCAGAACGTTCGGCGCGCCCACGGCCACGTGCATGCCACCCCGGGAGGCGGCCAGCGCCGCTTCCATGTCCACGGGGAACTCGCTGATCGTCACGCCCAGCTCGCGCATTCGCTGCACCTTGGCCGGGGAGTCATCGTCATGGGACGCCAGGGGAAGCCCTGCGGCGAGCGTGTGCGCCGCGAGGCGCGCCAGGGCGGAGGGGACCTCCGGGTTGCCGGACTTCTTCTCCCGCTCGCGCAGGATGACGTCCACGTCCTCAGGCCGTGCGTTGTATTTGCGCACGTAGAAGCTCACCAGTCCTTCCACGTTGCGGTACTGTCCCTGCCCGGGGGTGTGGTCCATGACGGACACCAGGGCCACCTGCCGGTCATCGATCAGCTTCTGCAGGCGCGGGACGTGGTGAGTCTCCATGATCTCGTACCGGGCATGGACGAGGTGCCGGATGGCGCCGCTTCGGCGCACCCGGTTCAGCTCCCGGATGGCCGGTTCCAGGCCTTCCGGATGCAGCGTCCCTTCCCTTCCATCCATGAAGGAGAAGGAGTGGAAGATCGTGGTGATCCCGTGGCCGACGAGCTGGCTCTCCAGGGACGCCAGCGCGATGGGCAGCGGGAATACGGCGTGCGGCCGCGGTTCGATCTCCTGCTCGATGCCGTCGTTGTGAAGGTCGATGAACCCGGGGAGCAGGAGCCTGCCGTGCCCCTCCACCACCTCCCGGTCCGCCTCGGCGCGACGGGACGGGGACCCTCGACCGCCGGCCGGCTTGCCCACGAGGGACGTGATCCGTCCGCCGCGCACCACGAGGGTGCCGCGCTCGATGACGGTAGTCGGCGTCACGATACGTACGTTGCGGATCTCGAGGTCCTTCACGCGCTCATCTCCAGGACTCGGTCGGAGAGCCGACCCAGCAGCGCCCGGTCATGGAAGACCCCGATCATCGCGGTGCCCTGCTGTTTCATCTCCGTGATGAGCGCCACCGCCTCGCGGGCCGACTCGGCATCCAGGGAGGCGGTCGGCTCGTCCAACAGGAGCAGCCGCGGGGAGGTGATCACCGCGTGGATGATGTTGAGGCGCTGCTTCTCGCCCCCCGAGAAGGTGGAAGGGAACATGTCCCAGAGGGACCGGGAAATGCCCAGCCGGGCCAGGAGTGAACGGGCGCGCTCCTCGCTCTCGGTGCGGTCAAAGCCGCGCGCCACCATGCCGTTGGCGATCGTGTCCAGCGCGGAGACCCGCGGAATCACCGGGAAGAACTGGGAGACGTATCCAATCTCCTGGCGGCGCAGGGAAATGATCACGTGCTCGTCCTCCGAGGCGAGGTTGCGAGTCACGGAGTCACCGTCCGTGTACCAGATCTCCCCGCGGCTGGGGAGGTACGTGCGATAGAGGCATTTCAGCAGGGACGACTTGCCGCTCCCGCTGGGACCGCTGATCCCGACGAACTCCCCGGGGTTCACGTGGAAGCTCACGTCCTGGAACGCGGGAAGCACCGCTCCGCCGCGCACGTGCATATGGAAGGTTTTCGTGAGTCCCTGCACCCTGATCACGGCCGTCCTCCGCTCACAACGTGGAATGCACGAGGAGCTGGGAATAGGGATGCTGGGGATCCTCCAGGATCTGGTCCGTCAGCCCGCGCTCCACCACGCGGCCGTTCTTCAGCACGAGCGTCCGGTCGGCCAGGAGCCGTATCACTCCCATGTCGTGGGACACGACGATCATCGACATGCCGCGCTCCCGCTGGAGCTCCCGGATGAGGTCCAGGACGCGCGCCTGAACGCTCACATCCAGGCCCGAGGTGACCTCGTCAAGCAGCACCAGGGGCGGATTGTTGGCCAGCGCCTTGGCGATCTGGATCCGCTGCTGCATGCCGCCGGAAAGGGACCGGGGGAAAGCGTCCAGGTATCCCGCGGGGATTTCCGTGCTGGCCAGCAGCTCCGCGGCGCGGTCCCGTATGCGTCGGAAGTTGAACACGTCCGCCTCCAGCAGCTTTTCCGCCACGTTAGCGCCGCTGGTAATGTCCATGCGAAGCCCCCGCAGCGGGTTCTGGTAGACCATCCCCATGAGCCGGCCGCGCACCCGGCGTTTGCGGGACCGTGGAAGGTCGAACAGGTTCTCCCCGTCCGCCTCCCCGCGCAGGCGCAGCTCGCCCTCGGAGGCATCCACGTCGAAGTACAGGCACTGCACGAGCGTGCTCTTGCCGGATCCGCTCTCTCCGACGATTCCCAGGATCTCTCCCTCGTGCAGATCGAAGCTGACGTCGCACAGCGCGTGCACGGTGCCGCACCGGGGGCAGCGGTTTACGCCGGCCTGCGGGCCGGTGAGCTCCGCGCAGGCCTCGCACCCGGCGCCGTAGCGCTTGCCGATGCCCCGCGCCTGCAGAAGCACGTCGCTACTCACCGGCAGCCTCCGCCGGCACCCGGCCGCTGTCGCGCTCCGCCGGGGACGCCACCTGCCCGGACCTCACCAGGTCACAGTAGCCGGTGTCCGAGCAGGCGCGGAAAGAGGTGCCGGTGGCCTCATCATAGATCTCGTCCAGGAACGTGTCGGTGGAACCGCATCGGACGCACGACATGCCGGAGAAGTCCTCCACGGTGAACGGCATGTCCTCGAACTCCAGCGGCTGCACGGAGGTGTACGGCGGGACGGCGTACACGCGCTTCTCCCGGCCGGCGCCCAGCAGCGTGAGTTGCCGGGACTGGTTCAGCCGCCGGATGTCCCAGCGGGGGATCGGGGACGGGGACATGATGTAGCTGTCGTTCACCCGGCAGGGATACCCCGAGGCGAGCGAGATGGCGCCGTTCTGGACCACGTCCTCGTACAGGGAAACCCACATGCGGGCGTAGTCTCCGTCCGCGTGCATGCGGCGCGTCTCCACCTCGCTGGGCTCCACCAGCCGAAGCGGCTCCGGAAGCGGCACCTGCAGTACCGCGATCTGCCCTTCCTGCATCGGGATCTCGGGCAGACGGTGGCGGGACTGCAGGAGCGTCGCCTCCCGGGAATCGTACGTGGTCCGCACGCCGGTGGTGGCCACCAGGAGCTTGCGCAGGTTCACCGCGTTCACGCTTCCGTCGCAACCCTGGTCGATGATCTTCAGCACGTCCTGCGGCCCGATGAGGGACATGGTAACCTGCAGGCCGCCCGTGCCCCATCCCCGGGCAATCGGGAGCTCGGGCGATGCGAACGGCACCTGGTGGCCCGGGATCGCCACGGCCTTCAGGAGCGCCCGACGTATCTCGCGCTTCGCCCCCTCGTCCAGGAACGCGAAGTTGTACGGCGAGGACCGGGGCGGTACGAGGTCATCCAGCTTCATTCATCGCTTCCCATGGCAGCGACCGCCTGCAGCGTGCGCAGCCGGTCCAGGTCCGCCTGGAACGTAACGTAGTGAGGCAGCTTGAAGTGGGAGCAGAAGCCCGAGCTCTCGATGCCGTCCGTGTGCAGCAACACGAACTCCTGGTCCTCTGCCGGCGCGTGGGGCTCGTCGGTCTTCATGGATCGGTCCAGGACCGCCATGGAAATGGCCTTCACCTCGTTGTGACCAAAGCAGGCCCCGTAGCCCAGCGTGAAACCCGGCTTCTCTTCCTCCTCGCGGCGCTCCGCGGAGGCCACGATCTCCACTTCCGTGACGACCACGGACCCGAGCGTCACGGCCTGCCCCGGGCGGAACGGGTGGGGAATGCGAACGCGCACGTGCCCGACGCGCAGCTCCCCGATGGTGGGGTGGATCTGGCCGTAGCCGCGCATGCTGCTGTACGCCAGCGCGAGCACGCCACCGGTCTCCGCTCGGGCCAGCATCTGCAGCCTTCCGCTGCGGTCCATCGGCAGCTCGGCGGACTCCTGGGTGATGTCTGTGGGCTCGCCGGCGTTGACGGGCGGCGCCGGCGGGACGAGCCCCTGGTCCCGAAGGAGATCCACCACCTTGCGGAAGCGCTCCGGATCCATGCTCTCCGCGCCGGGAACGTCCTCCTGCTCCATGGCATGCTCCAGGTCGCGGACGGCTTCGTAGCGCGCCTCTTCGGTCTCCGAGGCAAGAGAGAAATCCAGAATCCTCTGCTCGTAGTCGGATGTGGAACCGAGCACCTGGCCGCCGGGGATCGTCTTGAACGCGCTGGAGATCCGGCGCTGGATCCTCATTCGATCCGTCCGGACGGGAAGGGAGTCCACCAACCGGCGCAGCGTGGAGCGGTAGGCCCGGAGAAGGAACGACGCCTCGATGGGATCCCCGCTGGCCTGCTTGACAGCCAGGGCGGCGTGAAACGGCGAGTACAGGCCGCCTTCACTCATCACGCGATCCACCAGCGGACCCATCTGCTCAATGATCTGGGTCACGGTGAGCGGCGCGCTGCTGCCGCGCAGGCGCAGGTAGCGGTTCAGCTTCTGGGAGTTCTCAATGGCGGTGATACCGCCCTGGACGGCGACGTAACCCATCAGATCACCTCCACCCGGCAGGACCGCGGGAGCCCGGCCACCCGGCCGGCAGGATCAACGAAGAACAGGTCGGTCCCCAGCGGGTAGCGCGCGTGCCCCGCGCGGCGCGCCTCCCCGTAACGCGGATCGAGGCCGACAACCGTCAGGACGCTCCGATCGGCTATGCCGGGCCCGGCCAGGACCAGCGTGCAGGACGGCGGGCCCGCAGCCGCCACGTCCCCGCTCGCCAGCCCGGACACGCATACCACCGCGGTGGCGGCGTTCTCCGGAAACTCCGCGGACCCGACGTTCATCCGGTGAAAGTCCTCGTCAAATGACTTCCCGTCGAACACCACGTAGTCCGCCTCCGGCACGGGCTTGAACGGGGCGGCCAGGTTGACTTCCAGGTATCGCACGAGCTCCGTTTCCCGGCCCTGGGACCCGACGGAGAACGACACGCGGTGATCGCAGAGCGTCTTCAGGATCGTGAGCGCGGGGGAGCACAGCCCGGGGGGAACCGCGCGGTAGCCGCAGTCCGGAAGCTGGCGCAGCTCACCCGGGCGGCTCAACACGTCGAGCAGCGCGCGGAACGCGGCCTGGCTGTCCCGCACCTCGTGGAACGCCGCCTCACGGACGACCGTCGCGGCCTCAGCGCACATCGAAGCTCACCCGCGTGGCGGCCGCGGTGGCTGCCTCCGTGGCCCAACGCTCCTGGATGTCCTGTTCCTCTTCCTCCAGGACGCGCACGATCTCCGGCGCAATGCCATGAGCCCCGCCGATGACGGCATCCACCAGCGCCGCGCACAGCGCACGCTGCTCGCCGGCGCCCAGCGTGCACCCGTAGCCCAGGAGCCCGTCCACTTCCACCTCGCACTCGGTGACGTAGGCCTCTCCGAGCAGGAACGGCGTGTTCTCCAGTGGATCCACCTGCCGGACCATGACCATGCCCGGCGTCGGGGGCTTGAGCACCTTCACATCGAGCCGGTCCAGGATCGCGTCCGCAATGCGCTGCACGCCCGGAAGGCTCGCTTCTGCCACGATTTCCGAGTAGTCCATATTCAGAAAGCAAGGGACCGCGACACCATTAGTTTCACATTAGTCCCGTGTTAAGAATCTGTTGTTTCCCGCCAGAAACGGCGCAGCCCGCCGTTTACCGGCAGGCTGCTGACGTTTTAAATGAGTGATCGAGAAAACAGCGGGTGGAGATTACGCGTGCGCTCTCCGTTGCCAACGATGCCCCCGGAGAGCTAGACGCGAATGATCTTTGGGTTAATTCGCAGTGAATCCGCTCCCGCGGAACAATCGGATGACCGCCTCCACTTCATCCGTAACAATGATGCGGCCATGCCGGACGGCAAACCACGCATGCTCCGGGTCGTTGACGGTCCAGAACAACAGGGAATAGCCCAGGGCCCTCAGCAGGAGAGCCAGGGCAGCGGCCCGCCGCGCTCCCAGCCGGGGGACCATGTCGATGGGAAGGTTCACGTACGCGGGGCGCACGCGGCGAAGGGTGCGCAGCAGCGCGCGCAGCCCGAGGTCGGCGGCCTCCTCGCCCACGAGGAAACCCACGGTAATGTCGGTGCCTCGAAACGGCAGGAGAAGCTCCGCGCTGAAGGAGGAAACCATGAGCCGGTCCCGGCGCACCGATGAGAGTGCGGCAATGATGGGCGCGCAGTCGTCGACCCGCAGAGTCTCTTCCTTCAGCTCCAGGTCCAGCCACGCTCCCCGCGGCAACTCCGCCAGAAGCTCGTCCACGGTGGGGATCCGTTCACCCCATCCAAAGTCGAGAGATTGAAGGTCCACGAGATTTGACTCCGCAACTGGCCGGTCCGCGTTCGCCGTACGACCGGTCGTCGGGTCATGGATGACCACGTAACGGCCGTCCCGCGTCTTCTGTACGTCGCACTCGATGCCGTCCGCGCCGGCCGCCAGCGCTTCCCGGAACGCGCGGAGGGTATTTTCAGGAAATCTCGCGCGATATCCGCGGTGGCCGAGAACGAGCGGTTTGTTCTGACCTGCTCTCATGCCGTCGGTGTATGGAAGCGGCGTTTGGTTGTCAACGGCAGCCGGGCGCGAATTAACGGAAAATACCGGCAACATTCACTGAACAGTAACTCGCGGGTCCGAATCTGGGTCGCGAAAAGATGCGCGGCAGGCTGCTGCGCCAGATATCACGAAGGAGGTCTTCGCAATGCGGAAAATGCTTCTCGTCAGCGCGCTGGCGCTCTTGACCGCGGTGGCGGTGTTCGCCCAGAACGCGGCGCCCGCTCCGGCCATGGTCTTCACCGGCGCCCTGTACACCGGCACGATCGCACAGTCTTACGACAGCGCGACCGCAACCATGGGACTCTGGGACCCCGCCAACCAGACCGGGTCGCGCTTCAACTTCCAGGGCACGTACAACGGCAGCGGCTTTGGCTTGTACTTCCGGCTGCGGGAAGATGACAACTGGGACCAGGGCAACAGCAACGCAAAGGCAAACTCCGGTTCCGGTACGAGCAACCTTTCCATTCCGTCCGCGCCGGGCTTCCGCCGACTGTACGGCTACATCGACGCGGCGAACGGCATGGTACGGATCGCGGGCGGCCGGCTCGCCGGCTACGAGTGGGCCACGGGGGATGCCGGCGGGTTCAACACGCTGGGCAGCCTTGACGGCGCCGTGGGAATGCAGGTCCAGGTGAAGCCGATGGACGGGCTGAACTTCGGCGCGTTCCTCCCCTTCACGTACGGCAACAGCACGATCCCCGACAAGTTCCTCACGCTCAATGAAGCGGTCAGCTTCCTGGCGGTGGGCGCGAAGTACACCGTCAAGGGCGTGGGCGACATCGAGGGAGGCTACTGGGGGGCGGCGGCTCTGAACAACAGCACGACCACTACTTCCACGAACTCCACCGGCAGCTCGAACTTCTACTCCTACCCCAAGGCGTGGTTCGGCGCCGAGTACGTGGGGATGCCCAACCTGACGGCGATCCTCGAGTCCCAGTACTCGCTGGCCCGTATCAAGGATGACAACTACTCCTACCTGGCGGAAACCGTGATGTACCAGATGGACCAGCTCGGGCTGGCCCTGTACACGGAGCAGCAGATCAACTCGAACTCCAACCTCGGCGCGTACCTCGGCTTCCGGCCGCAGGTGGACTACACCATCGGCATGGCGGACGTGGGTATGTTCGTGGAGTTCCTCTACGTCACCAAGGACACCTACTTCATGAGCACCAGCACCTACAACGGGCACACTGGCTACAGCGTCGGTCCGTTCGTGAAGCTGACTTTCGCCAAGAACGTGTACATCAAGGCGTACGGTGAGGTGGGCGGCGGCGATGTGGCGGGCCCGGTCCCTGGGGCTCCGTTCGTGAGCTACCCCGGAAACCTCTCGACTCCCGGCTACCAGACGGCCGAGACCGCGGGCTTCAGCCCCCTGGCTGGCAACTTCTGGCAGGCGGGTCTGAGCTTCGTGGTGAGCTTCTAATCATCTGAATCGTGTAGTATCGTGCAGGCCATCCGCAGGGATGGCCTGTTTTTTTCATCCAGACCGAAGAGGAAAGGAACCGTGAAAGCACTCATCGCCGTCTTCACTTTCATGGCCGCGCTCGTTGTGATCGGATGCCAGACCGTTCCGAAGGTCAGCGATCCCTCCGGCGTCGATGTGACCGTAACCGGGCTGACGGACCAGAAGGTGATGATCTACTACGGCCAGGGAGCACCCTTCGAGCCAGACCCCTACATCCCTCCCAGCCTGCTCCTGTCCGGCCACACGGATGCGTACGTGGTGGTCCGTATCGAGGTGGCCTCCATCCGCAAGGCGCTTATCACGCTGGATGACGCGCAGGCCATGGACGCCACGGGCACCGTGGTGGCGCACCTCCTGAGAAAAGCCGACTTCCTTGACCTCCTGCGGCGCCAGGGTGCCGACGAGCAGCTCCTGGGCCAGCTCGATCTCAAGGTCGAGCGGACCTACTTCCCCGATGCCGGGTGGCAGACCAGCCCCGGGAAGAGGGCCTTTGCCGCGGTGCTCGTGGCAACGGCGCCGCTGAAGCCGCCCCTTACCGTCAACGCCCAGCTCACCGTGGACGGGGGAGCGCCGCGCGCCTTCCAGGTCCCCTGGACGAATTGACAGAGGTGGTTGATGGCAGAGCCCCTCACCTGGCTGGGTGAACCGGAAGACCACAACTATCCGGCGGCGCTCTCCTACCTCCAGCTCGTGACACCGCCCCCGGAAGCGCAGCGACTGGTGGACGAGCTGCGCCGCGCCCCGGTGTCCCAGTTCAAGGCCAAGGACATCTTCCGGGCATCCGGACTTTCCCTTCTGGGGGTGAGCAATTCTCACGTGGAGAAGGACAGGAAAAAGATCGCGCTGGGCAAAGCGCTGTCCCCCATCCTGCTGGTGAGGAGCCAGGGCCGACTGATCATCGCGGACGGCTACCATCGCCTCTGTGCGGTCTACTCGGTAGACGAGGATGCCCTGATCCCGTGCAAGATCGTCTGATCATCCGCCGGCCTTCGCGCGCCGTAGTAACAGGCGGGAGGCGGGTAGCAACCTGCGGCTTGTCAGTCTTTCGATTCTGCTTTACACGGTGACTTCCTCGGCGTTCGGAGAAGCGGGGGTGGGCGTCATGGACGTGCGCCAGCTGGACGGCATCGCGGCGCTGTGCGCCGGGGGCCTCGTCGCGGCCGAGTCGGCACTGCTCCTCCTGGGCATGAACGTGCCCACTGTTTCCGCGTGGTCCACGCCTCGCAACGTCGCCCTGGGCGTCTCTGACGTCGTCCTGGGAAGCGTGCTGATCTATGCCGCGCTGTCCGGTCGGGCGGCGGCCGGCGACTGGATGTACTGGGCATCAGCGGGAGCGCTGGCGCTGACTCACGCCTTCCGGGAAGTCGAGTTTCTTGCGGCCGGGTCGGAACCGTTTGCCAGGAGCCCGGCCCTGTTCGTGTTCAACAATGTCCGGCTGGCCCTGCTGGGGCTCTCCGCGGGTCTGACGCTCTGCGGGTGATCAAGCCCCGGCCGGCGCCGCGGCCGGCACCCAGCTCATCGACAGGCGGACCGCCTCGATCAGGGAGAGTATTGTGGACGGGTGCACGTCCCCGATCGTACCGATCCGAAACGTCCTTGCCCGAGAGACTTTCCCCGGATAGATCACGAAGCCGCGCCGCTTCAGCTCGGCGTAGAACCTGCCGAAGGAGTAGCCCTCTTCCGTCGGCTCGTGGAACGAGGTGATGAACGGGGAGCGAAGGCGCTCCTCCAGGAGACAGCGGAACCTCAGCCCGGTCATCCCTTCCACGAGGACCTTGTGGTTGGCGCAGTAGCGCGCGTGCCGGGCCGGCACGCCGCCTTCCTCCTCCAGCTCGCGCAGGGCCACGGCAAACGCGCGAACCACGTGCGTGGGGGACGTGAAGCGCCACTTGCCGTTGTCGTGCTCCATGGTCTTCCACTGGTCGTACAGGTCCAGGGAAAGGGAGCGCGCGTTCCCTTCGCACTGCTCCAGGGCCGTGCGCCGGGCAATCACGAAGCCGAATCCGGGAACCCCCTGGATGCACTTGTTGGCGCTGCTCACCAGGTAGTCGATCCCCAGGCTCTCCACGTCCAGCGGCATCCCGCCGAAGCTGCTCATGGCGTCCACGATGAAGCGCCGGCCGCCTTCCCCCACCACGCGTGCCACCTCTTCAAGCGGGTTCAGGATCCCCGTGGTAGTCTCGCAGTGCACCATGGCCACGTGGCTGATCGAGTGGTCCGCGTCGAGACGGGCCTGGAGCCGCACGGGGTCCACGGCTTCGGTTTCCGGGAACGACAGCACGTCGAAGTCCAGGCTCAACCGGCCGGCGATGAGCGCCATCCGCTCGCCATAGGCGCCGTTGGCAAGCACCAGGAGCTTTCCCTCCGGGGGAACGGCCGTGCCAAGGGTCGCCTCCACGCAGAACGTCCCCGAGCCCTGCATCAGCACCGCCGTATGGGCGGAGTCCGACGGCCCGGCGGCCAGCGCCACCAGGCGCGCGCGGATGTCCTGCACAATGGAGTTGTAGTCATCGTCCCAGGTGCACCAGTCCCTCAGCATGGCAGCCTTCACGGACGGTGTTGTGCTGAGGGGGCCCGGTGTCAGGAGCACGTACGGGTTTTGCGGTAGTTCAGACTCGTTCACGGACTTTCTCCCGGGCGGGGTGCTCGCCCTTCATGATTCTTTCCTCGATCCGGGCCAGGAGCTCGCGACAGGTGCCCACGCTCTCGGTGACGTAGTGAGCCCCGGCGGCCCGGAGCCGCATCTCCGCCTCTCCCGTGACTTCCCGCCGCCCCTCCGGCGAGAGCTGCTCCGCCGCCGCCTCGGACAGCCCCACCTCGTTGCCGGAGAGCGTTACGCCGATGGTCCACATGCCGGCGTTCAGGCCTTCCTCCATGTCCGCCGGGGTGTCGCCGATCTTCACTACACGGCGAGGCGGAAAGGCGGACAGCCGCGTGGCGTTCAGGAAGCACATCCATGGATAGGGCCGGCCGGCCGGCACGTCGGACGGGCACACCACGGCGTCCGGCTCGAGCCCCTGCTGGGCGGCCTGCTCGGTGAGGATGTCCATGACCGGACGCAGGTAGCCGGTGGTGCTCCCGATGCGAATGCCCCAGCCGCGAAGCTCCTCGGCCAGCTCGCGCGCACCCGGGATCAGGCCCGCGTGCTTGCGCACCGCGCGCAGGAGGCGCGGCTCCAGGTCCTCGTAGAGAGAATCAGCGTCCGACGGGCAGGGATCGGCGCCGACCGCGAACTTCCACCGCGCGGCGATCCCGTCATCCGCCAGCAAACGGCGGAGGTGCTCCCGTTTCTCCAGGCCCATCGGACCGCGCGCCTCCTCCATCGTGACGATCACGCCCCGTGCCGCGAACGCTTCCACGATAGAGACCACCGGGGCAAAGCACCCGAAGTCAACGATCGTGCCGG
>DASRZR010000432.1:0-2941 GCA_035686185.1 Spirochaetia bacterium
AGGCCGATCCAGAAGACGTTCGGGCGGATTTCCATCGTCGGCATGACGCTCCTCCTCGGCGTGTGGCGATATCGTCGATTCTATGCGGTGCCGGGACGGCGCCTAGCGCGCCATGGCGATTCCCGGCGGTGTGGCACGTGCCTTGAAGGTCAGGAACTTGAACGGGTGGATGTCCAGCGGGTTGGAGAACCACCCGCCGACGACGTTCGTGTTGATCAGGTTGATGGCCGGACTGTGGTCCAGCGGGAGGATGGCCGCCTTGGTGAGCAGGATCTGCTCCGCGTCCGCCAGCTTGCGGTAGCGCTTGCGGGCATCCGTCATCGTGATGGCGTCCGCCACCGCCTTGTCGTAGTCCTTGTCCGAGAAGCGGGCGTCATTCAGGTTGCTGCCGGTGGTCCAGAGCTGGAGGAACGTGAGCGGGTCCGCGTAGTCCCCGATCCAGGTGGAGATGCCGAGGGTGAAGTCGTTCTTGCGTGTCTCCGCCAGGTACGCGTTGGGGTCCACTTCCTTCACCTGCGCATCCAGCCCGATGAGCGTCTTCCAGGCGTCCGCCATCTTGTGCACGATGGCCTTCAGGTTGTCACTGTCGCTGCTCACCTTCACGACGAGCGGCGGGAGCCCCTTGCCGTCCGGGTAGCCGGCATCCGTGAGGAGCTTCTTCGCCTCCGCGATCTGCTGGTCAGCAATCCCCTTCACGGTCGGGTAGTTGGGAATGGCGGGGATCACGAGGTCGGACGGGAAGGAGAAATCGTCCTTCGTGCGGATCTGGTCCCAGGGCACCAGCAGCGCAAGTCCCCGTCGGACCCTCCAGTCGCTCCAGACCGGCTCGTTGCAGGCGAAGAAGAAGTAGGTCGTGCCGAACATCGGGTAGATCTCGATCTTGTCCGTGGGCTGCAGCTTGTCCCCGTTGATCAGCGCGCGCGTCACCCACTGGATCTTGCCGGTGATGTATCCGTCCGTGGCATCGTCCGCGTTGTCCATGAACCGTATGCGAAGCCGGTCCATGGCCACGTTGTCCGCGTCCCAGTACTGGGGATTCTTCTCCAGCACGATCTCCTGGTCCGTGCGGCTCTTCATGACGAACGGGCCGTTTCCGATCACCGTGGCGCCATCCGCCCAGCCCGTGGAGGCAAGCAGGCTCGGGTGCAGCGGCAGGAAGCTGATGTGCGTCAGCAGCTTCAGGAAGTGCGCCGCGGGGGCCTCCAGGTCCACCCGCAGCTCCGAGTCGCTCACCGCGGTGATCCCCACGGTGGAGGGGTCTTTCGTCTGGCCGGTCCGGAACGCGTGGGCGCCCTTGATCACGTCGAAGAAGAAGGAGTACTCGGCATTGTTTGCCGGGTCGATCATGCGCATCCAGGAGGCGACAAAGTCCTGCGCCCGCACCCGGTCCCCGTTGGAGTACCGGGCGTCCGGCCGGAGTGTGAACGTCCACGTCTTGCCGTCATCGCTCGACTCCCAGCTCTGCGCGACTCCCGGCACGGGCTCCAGGGTCTGCGGGTCCGCCACCACGAGGCCTTCGTAGATGGCGGTGTAGAACTGGGATTCGAACGAGGTGAACGTGTGAAGCGGATCCAGGCTGAGCGACTGCGGGGAATCCGCCATGACAAACTCGCGCACCTTCCTGCCGGAGGAGCCATCCTGGGCGAAGGTCGCCCCCCCGCACACCACGAGCAGGAACAGCGCGAGAGAGGTCGCTCTGTTAAGCATGGAATCAAGATAGTATTTCAAATCAGAAAATTCTATAGGGAACGAGGTCCCGCACCACCAGCTTGACGGTCACGGAGGTGGTCCAGGTGCCGGATTTCGCCAGGACCACGGGGTCCGTCCACAGGACGACGTCCCCGGTCACCTCCCGCGGCTTGTTGAGGTATCGCGTGTCGAGGCTCCGCCGTATCGCGTCCCGGATTGCGGATTCCAGGGATTTCGTGCGGCCGGCGTCACCCTCCTGGATCGGCGCCGTCGCCTCCCCGGTGGAAAGCTCGGCCGTGGCGCTCTCCCACGCCTCGCGGCGCCGGGATTCGTCCTCGCTCAGCTCGTAGGCAATGCGCGCCCACAGCCGGTGGTCCGCCACCTCCGTCTCCGTGACGCGAAGGCGCGGGCTGCCCCACGGTACCTGGGCAAGCGGCGTGAGGTCGAACCGCTCCTGGACCTGCCGGGAGCGGTCCCCCGGCTCGTAGACGAACGTCCAGCCGTAGACCATGCCGGAAATCAGGGTGCGGCCGATCTCCAGCAGCGACTTCTCCGCGCTGTCCACCGGCACGGGGTACGGCCCGGGCCCGATGCGCACGAGCGGCTCCAGCGCGAACCATGGGCGTATGAAGAGGCGGTCCGGGGCATCGGCCCGCGCCGGGGCGGCCAGCGCGCCGGCCAGGACAGTGACGGAGATCATGATGAGAATCGGTCTGCGCATCCCGACACTACAAGTATCGGGACGGTGGGCCCCCGGCGTGATCCGGCGCGCTACCGGCGGTGCAGGAAGATGGAGACCGCGTTCATGTCCAGGCGCACGAGCAGGTACAGGTAGCCTACCAGCAGGCCGGCGAGGTGCGTGAGGTGGGCCACGCCGGACTGGAGGCTGGTGAGGGACATGACGATCTCGATGCCGGCATAGGCGGCCACGGCCACCGGCGCCCGCATGGGCAGGATCCCGAAGATGAAGATCCGCGCGTCGGGGAAGAACGCGGCAAACCCGAGCAGGAGGGCATAGATGGCGCCGGAGGCGCCCACCACGGGAATGTCACCCTGCCCGGTGGCCGCGTTGATGAGCACGGTGGCCACGCCCGCCCCGATGCCGCAGATGAAATAGTATAGAAGGAACTCGGAGCTTCCCATACGCTGCTCGAGCTGGATCCCGAACAGGAACAGCGCGAGCATGTTGAAGAAGATGTGGCCCCAGGAGCCGTGCACGAACAGGTAGGTGACCACCTGCCACCAGGCGCCG
>DASRZR010000433.1:0-3783 GCA_035686185.1 Spirochaetia bacterium
CGCGATGGAACCCGTCTTCCAGTCATCCGATGACGTGGTGCCCATGAACGGCATCGCGATGTGGGTATGCGGGTCAATGGCGCCCGGCAGGATGTACTTGCCGGTGGCGTCCACGGTCTCATCCGCCTTCAGGGAGAGCCCGGACCCCACAGCCTTGATGCTTTCTCCGTCGATGAACACGTCGGCCACGGAAGAGCCGGTGGAGGTGACCACCAGCCCGTTTTTCAGCAGCACGCTCATCATCATCCTCCTCTTATCATCACTCGATGTCAGGTCAGGGGCAGGTTGGGAACCCGCACCTGCTTTGCCAGCCCCTTGTCCATGAGGGCCGTGGCGTTGCGCGCCCATCCGGCCGGCTTTTCCTTGTGCGTAATGAGGTCCGGGACCGGGCAGATGAAGCTGCAGATCATGCAGCTCAGGCACTTGTCTTCCACGAGCTTCGGCCGCCGCGCCTCCGCGTCCCACTCCAGCGCCTGGCCGCCGGCGTCCCGGCAGACGATGTAGCACTGGCCGCAGCCCACGCACCGCTCCAGGTCGTAACCAGCCACCCCCTGGCGCTTCAGGTCGAAATGATCCGTGCTCTTGAGCTTCGGCAGCGCCTTGCCAACGAGGTCCTGCACCCGGTTGATGCCGCGGGAGACCATGTAGTCGCTCAGGCCCTCGATGATGTCCCTCACGATGCGGTAGCCGTACTTGATGACGCCGGTGGTGACCTGGATCGTGCCGGCCCCCACCAGGAGGTACTCCAGCGCGTCGATCCACGTCTCCACGCCGCCCATGCCGGACAACGGCAGCCCGAGCTCCGCGCACTGCGCCATCTCCGCGATGAAGTGCAGCGCAATGGGCTTTATCGCGGCGCCGGAGTAACCGCTCATGGCGCCCACGCCAAAGACGTTGGGCTTGGCCACCCAGTCCGAAAGGCCGATGCCGGAGATGGCCCGGAAGGTGTTCACGGCAGAGATCCCGTCCGCGCCTCCCTTCTTGGCGAACAGGGCGGGCTCGGTCATGTCCGTGATGTTCGGCGTCATCTTGGCGAGCACCGGTATCTTCACCGCCGCCTTCACGGTGGCCGTGAACTTCTCCAGCAGGTGGAACGCCTGGCCCACCTTGTGCCCGGATCCCTCCACGGTCATGTGCGGGCAGGAGAAGTTCAGCTCCAGCATGTCCGCGCCGTTGTCCTCCGCCGCCTTCGCCAGGTAGGCCCACTCGTTGTTGGAGAACCCCATGATGCTGGCGATGATGGGCCGGTCCGGGTGTTTCTTCTTGAGGTAGAGGAAATCCGCCAGGTTGTCCTTCAGCGGCCGGTCGGAGATCTGCTCCACGTTCTGCAGCCCCACCATCTGCTTGGCCTCGTAGTGGTACGGGGCCATGCGGGGAGACGGGTGGATGATCGGGATGCGGTCCGAGTTCAGCGTCTTGTAGCACACGCCGCCCCAGCCGGCCTCGAAGGCCTGTTCCACCATCTGCGCGCTGTTGGAAACCGGCGACGAGGAGAGGAGGAACGGGTTGGGAAACCGCACGCCGCAGAAGTTGACTGAAAGGTCGATGCCGTTGTTCGCTGCCATTGCCTCACCCTCCCTCACGCCAGCGCCGCGCTGATGGAGCGGGCCGCGATCTTCCCGTCCTGCACGGCTTCCACGACCAGCGCGGGACCCCGGCAGATGTCGCCGCCGGCAAACACGCGCGCGGATGACGTGCGCGCGGTGCTGGCGTCCGTCACCACCAGGCCCTCGCGGTCCGTCTTCACGAGCGCGGACCAGTCCGCGGAGTCCGGGCGATTGCCGATGGCCTCCACGACGAGCTGGACGTCCAGCGTCCACTCCGCTCCCTTGATGGTCTGCGGCTTGCGACGACCAGAGTCATCCGCCTCTGCCAGCCGGGTGCGTACGAGCTTCAGCCCGCTGACGGCTCCGCCCGCGTCGGTGGCAAAGCCGACCGGCTGGTTGAGAACCAGGAAGTGCACGCCGAGGCGCAGGGCGGCCAGGCGCTCCTCCTCTTCCGCCGGCATCTGCGCAAACGACCGCCGATACACGAGGTACACGTCCTGGGCGCCGAGCTTCGCGGCGGATTCCACGCAGTCCATGGCCACGCTGCCGCCGCCGATGACCGCCACGGCCTTGCCGGTCACGTGCCGGCTCATCTCCGCCAGCTTCCCGTCCCGCAGGGCCGCCAGGAACTCCACGGAGGTGAGCACACCCTTCACGTTCTCCGCGCCGGCCAGCCGTTCCGCGGCCCAGAGCCCGGGGCCGAGGAACACGGCCTTGAAGCCGTCATCCAGAAGCTTCTTCGCGCCCGCCGCGCCGTCGATCCGGGTGCCGCAGACGAACGTGACGCCGAGGTACTCCAGGTCCGCCATTTCTTTCGCGAGGAATGCGGTGTCGAAGCGGTAAGCGGGCACGCCGTAGCGGATCACCCCGCCGGGCTGGGACCGCTCCTCGAACACCGTGACGGCAAACCCGCCCTTGGCCAGCTCCGCGGCGCAGGACAGGCCCGCCGGTCCCGAGCCAACCACCGCCACCTTTCCCTTGGCGGCCCGCGGCTTGGCAAACGGCTGGAACCCGATCTTCCAGCCATGCTCCACCAGGGCCCGCTGCACCTTTCCAATTTCCACCGGCCGACCGATGCCCGTGGCGCTGCATGCCTTCTCGCACAGCCGGGGCGTGGGGCACAGCACGCCGCAGGCTCCGCCCAGGATGTTGTTGCTCTTGATGGTCCGTATGGCGCCCGTTACGTTCCTCAGGCGCAACTTCCTCAGGAACGTGCCCGGGTCCGTTTCCGCGGGGCAGCCCTGGGAACAGGGGGGATCATGGCAGAGGAGGCAGCGATCCGCCTCGGCGATAGCCTGGGCAAGGTCGAAGCCGTTCGTCATTCCCTCAAAAGGGGCCGAAATGCCACCCGTGGTGGCGGCCGCGTTGCTCATGGTCCACGCCTCCTTCTGGAAAAAAGATCTCCCTCGCCTGCTCACAGGCGCGGGTCACGGAACCGTCTGAAATGGCGTTGTCCAAGAAAGGCAAGATGCGGCACACCGCGAACACTCCTCCCGCGTTGGTGCGGGGGCTCTTGTTCTCGGTGTGGAATAGCGGATTGTACCCCCTCCCGGGCTGTTTGTAAACGAAAATCTTGTTTGACGGGCGTCCGCCGCTGCCTCATACTTGCCGGCATCCATCCGCGGACGAAAGGAGCATGCCCATGCCCAGAGTCATCACGTGCGGCCTTATCCAGGCATCGAACCCGAACCACGAGGGATCACTCGCGGAGATCAAGGAGGCCATGATCAAGAAGCACGTGCCGCTCATTGAGGAGGCGGCGGGCAAGGGGGTCCAGATCCTGTGCCTGCAGGAGATCTTCCACGGCCCGTACTTCTGCGCGGAACAGGACATCAAGTGGTACCGCACGGCCGAGCCGGTCCCCGGCCCGATCACGGAGCGCTTTTCCGCCATCGCGAAGAAGCACCGCATGGTGATGATCGTGCCGGTGTACGAGATGGAGCAGGAAGGCGTCTACTACAACGCCGCGGCGGTCATCGATGCCGACGGGAAGTACCTCGGGAAGATGCGCAAGGTGCACATCCCGCACACGTGGCCGGGGTTCTGGGAGAAGTTCTACTTCAAGCCCGGCACGCTGGGGTTTCCGGTATTCCAGACGGCGTATGCGAAGATAGGGATCTACATCTGCTACGACCGGCACTTCCCGGAGTGCGCGCGCATCCTCGCGCTCAAGGGAGCCGAGATCCTGTTCAATCCGTCGGCTACCACCGAGGGCAAGAGCAGGTACCTCTGGGAG